>PIVL01000009.1 GCA_003354145.1 Paracoccaceae bacterium | reverse complement strand
CGGAAAATATACCCGGTGGATGCGCTTTTTGACCTATGTCAAAGTAGGCGTGTTGTTGTGGTGCGACAACGCCAGCAACAACACCTAAATTCAGAGTGTGCCCGTGAGCAATAATGAACCGTCCCCCAGCCTTTATGCAGCCCGAGAGCCGGTCTTTCCCCGTCGCGTTTCGGGGCCATTTCGTAATCTCAAATGGTACCTGATGGCGTTTACCCTGGGTATTTATTACCTCACACCCTGGATACGCTGGGATCGCGGGCCCGGATTTCCGGATCAGGCGGTGCTGCTTGATCTTGCGGGCCGCCGTTTCTATTTTTTCTGGATCGAAATCTGGCCGCACGAATTTTACTTTGTCGCCGGGCTATTGATTATGGCCGGGCTGGGGTTGTTTCTGTTCACCTCGGCGCTGGGGCGGGTCTGGTGTGGCTATGCCTGCCCGCAAACGGTTTGGACCGATTTGTTTATTCTGGTGGAACGCTGGATCGAAGGCGATAGAAACGCCCGCCTGCGTCTGCATCACCAGAAAAAGATGGATTTCCGCAAGTTTCGCCTGCGCATGACCAAATGGATAATCTGGCTACTGATCGGGTTGGCGACGGGCGGGGCGTGGGTGTTCTATTTCGCAGATGCGCCCACATTGTTACATGATCTGGTAACGCTAAATGCGCATCCGGCGGCCTATATAACCATGGCGTTACTGACCGCGACGACGTTCTTTTTCGGCGGAATCGCGCGCGAACAAATTTGCATTTATGCCTGCCCATGGCCCCGTATCCAGGCGGCAATGATGGATGAAGACACGCTTGTCGTTGGCTACCGTGAGTGGCGAGGAGAGCCGCGAGGAAAGCTGCGCAAAGATCAGGAATCTGCTGAGCAAGGCGATTGCATTGACTGTATGGCTTGCGTCAACGTTTGCCCGGTGGGGATCGACATTCGCGACGGGCAGCAGCTTGAATGTATCACTTGTGCGCTGTGTATTGATGCCTGCGATGACATTATGACCAAGATCGGCAAGCCGCGCGGGCTGATCGACTATATGGCGCTTAGCGACGAAGCCAACGAGCGTCAGGGCAAGCCACCCAAGAACATCTGGAAACACATCCTGCGCCCACGCACGATTATGTACACATCACTGTGGTCACTGGTAGGAATTGGACTGGTCTTTGCCCTGTTCATCAGACCAGTTATCGACATGACGGTGGCACCGATCCGCAATCCAACTTTTGTGATACTATCGGATGGGGCCGTTCGCAACACATATGACGTGCGTTTGCGCAACAAAACCGGCGAAGACCGACCCTTCCGATTGTCTGTTAGTGGTGATCCGGACTTGCGTATTCAGCTGGAAGGGTCAATCTATGACTGGATCACTGTCCCGGCTAATAGTTTGCAGTTACAACGCGTCTATGTTGTGTCACCGGCAAATTCCAAGCCATCAATGTCAGGCCTGACAAAATTCCGGTTCTGGGTCAGCGATATGAGCAACGGAGACCGAGCCTATCGGGATTCCTCGTTCATCGGGAAAGGAAAGTAGACAATGATGCAGCGCGAATTCACTGGACGACATGCCGCAATTCTATTTGTCAGTGCATTTGCGGTGATCATTGGTGTTAACCTAGTGTTGGCGGTGCAGGCGGTCAAAACTTTCCCGGGACTTGAGGTGCGAAACTCGTATGTTGCCAGTCAGGAATTTGATGTGCGCCGGTCCGCTCAAATGTCGCTGGGTTGGTCGGTGAGAGCTGATGCGCGTGACGGTCGTGTATTCCTGTCTGTTACCGACAAAGATGGTGGGCCCGTTGAACTAGCCCAACTAGACGCCACTCTGGGCCGAGCTACCCATGTGTGGGACGATATTCAGCCTGAATTTGTGTTTGACGGGTCCGCCTATGTGGCTCCGGTCGAACTTGGCAAAGGTAACTGGAACATTCGCATGGTGGCCCGTGCCGCAAATGGCACCGAGTTTACCCAGCGCGTCATTCTGCACGTCAGGAAATAGGCGATATGGCGACGCAAACCCAGATATCGGGTATGGCCTGTCCTGGGTGCGTTGCGGCCCCGGTAACTATATCTGCGGAACCACCCAAACCCGCGCGCATTGCGCTGTCGTTGCCAACGATTCATTGTCAGGCCTGCATATCCAAAGTTGAACGTGGGCTGAATGCCCATCCGGGGGTACACAATGCCCGGGTCAACCTGACCCTGAAACGTGCCATGATTGATGCCGAACCAGAGGTTGGCCCCGACGATTTGGTGACGGTTCTCGAGGCGTTGGGTTTTGAGGCGCATGAACTGGATGCCGACACATTAAGCGCTACTCGATCCGACAAAGCAGGGCGCGATTTGTTGATGCGGCTGGCGGTGGCTGGCTTTGCCTCAATGAATGTCATGCTGTTGTCCGTTGCTGTTTGGTCCGGGGCGACGGATTTCACCCGCGACCTGTTCCACTGGATTTCCGCCGCCATTGCATTGCCTGCGATTGCCTTTAGCGCCCAGCCGTTTTTCCGCAGCGCCTGGAGCGCACTGTCCGTGCGGCGATTGAACATGGATGTGCCAATAGTGCTGGCCATCATACTGGCTTTGATTACATCGCTTTGGGAAACTGCCCTGTCCGGCGAACATGCCTATTTTGACGCTGCACTCACATTAACCTTCTTTCTGCTTGCCGGCCGCTATCTTGAATATCGAACCCGAGCTGTTGCGCGGTCTGCGGCGCAGGAACTGGCCGCACTTGAGGTACCGCGCGCGATCCGTCTGGCCAAGGATGAAGAACATGAGGTTCCGGTCGCTGAACTTGCTGTGGGCGATTTGATTCTGGTACGCCCTGGTGGTCGCATGCCAGTGGACGGCACCATTGCAAAGGGCAATTCCGAGCTGGACCGATCATTGCTGACCGGGGAAACGCTCCCGGTTTTTGCATCACCCGGCCTTTTGGTCAGCGCAGGCGAAGTGAACCTGACCGGCCCTCTGATCGTGCAGGCAACCGCCGTTGGTCAGGACACGTCGCTGCACCGGCTGGCCGATTTGGTTGCCATCTCAGAGTCCGGGCGCTCGCGGTATACATCGTTGGCCGACAAGGCAGCGCAGCTTTATGCGCCGGGTGTGCATATTCTGTCGGCTTTGGCATTTGTTGGCTGGTATCTTTGGTCTGGCGATTTTCGCATTGCGCTGAATATTGCCGCGGCGGTGTTGATTATTACGTGTCCCTGTGCGCTGGGCCTTGCGGTTCCGGCAGTGACGACGGCGGCATCGGGGCGGTTGTTTCGAAAGGGTATGCTTATCAAAGACGCAACTGCGCTGGAACGGCTGGCCGAGGTAGATACCGTCGTGTTCGACAAAACCGGAACATTGACAGCAGGCATGCCAAAGCTGACCAATTTGGACGATCATGCATCCAGTGATCTTTCTATTGCGCTGGCTTTGGCGCAGGCCTCGGCACATCCGCTGTCGGTGTCTCTGACAAAGGCCGCTCTTGACGCTGGCGTGTTTCCGGAAAAAGTAAGCGATATCAACGAAGTTCCGGGGTATGGCACTGAAGGGACATTTCGGGGCCAGCGGGTGCGTTTGGGGCGCGCTGATTGGGTTGGGGGCACACCGGGCGCGCAAACTGCGGCTTGGCTATCTATCGAAGGCCAGCCCCCCAAAGAGTTCCAGTTCATAGATGCGTTGCGTGTCGGCGCTTCAGATATGATCGCAACACTGCAGAATTCCGGCAAACAAATACTGTTGATGTCTGGTGACGTGCCAAAAGCAGTTGAAGAACTGGCGAACCAACTGGGCATCGCTGACTGGGTGGCGGGCGCATCGCCTGAGGACAAAGCTTTGCGTGTGCAAGCTTTGACGCAGGAAGGCCACAAAGTTCTGATGGTTGGGGACGGACTAAATGACACTGCGGCCCTTGCTGCCGCTCATGTGTCGATCTCGCCCGCCACGGCGTTGGATGCGGCACGGGTTGCGTCGGATATTGTGCTGCTGGGCCAGGATATGTCGCCCATCGCAGATGCCTGTCAGGTTGCTGTGAAAGCCACCAAACGCATTCGCGAGAATTTTAGTATTGCCACAATCTATAATGTAATAGCAGTGCCGCTGGCGGTTGCTGGCTTTGCCACGCCGCTGATAGCAGCCCTCGCAATGTCTACGTCGTCAATCACTGTATCGTTGAACGCACTTAGGGTAAGGTGACGCCATGAATGTACTTGCCTATCTTATCCCGGTCTCCCTTGGCCTTGGCGTGCTGGGGTTGATTGCCTTTGTCTACACGGTCAAATCGCGTCAATATGACGATCCGGAGGGCGATAGCCGCCGTATCCTGTCAGACGAATGGGATGACCATCCAAAGCCGGATTGAACAGCTAAAGCCTTTTATGAGACGAAACGCCGTGACCTTCCTGCGCCTTGATCCGTTCAATTGCAGCCTCTAATGGCTCATACACCACCGACATGGGATGGCCGCTGGCGTGAATGATGGTCTTTGGATCGACGACCATGGCCACGTGGCCTTTCCAGAACAGCAGATCGCCGCGTTCTGCAGGAGAGCCAGGCGCTAGCAAATTACCAAGCGCGGCCTCTTGCTGATCAGCGTCGCCGGGACAGTGTGTGCCACAAGCAAGAAACGCCGCCTGTATCAGCCCTGAGCAGTCGATACCCAACCGGCTGTTCCCGCCCCATAAATAGGGCGTGCCGATGAAAAGTTCAGCTGCTGAGACTGGGTCATTCAGATGGGTTCCGATTTTTGTCAGATGGTTCTGGGGAATGTAACCAGCCTTGCAATGCGCGAATCGTGCATCAATTTCTGTCACCGTGACCTTGCTGCCAAAAGTAAGTGTGCTCAGATCCGGTGATTTGAGATTCGCCGACTGATAGACATGGGTAGCCAATGCGCTGACCCAATGGGTCGGCTTAGCTTGCGGGGCGAGCGTATCGGTTGGTACGTAACCAACATAGCCGTCTTTGTCCGTCTGAATGAGGCTCCAACCGATTTTGTTTGTGATTTGTGTAATGGTCTCACCAAACACGACCTGTCGTTCCCGTGGGCCGTCAGGCGCACGGACAAGATCAACAACCGCTACAGCGACTTGCATCGGCTGACCCTTGCCCAATGCAAGGTCGGATGGCAGGGTTACACGTGGATCGGTCATAGTTTTAGTATTCCTGGCAATGCTGCCAGAATTGTGCGGGCACCCATACCCACGCCACCTTTTGGGCGGGCGGGGGCGGTGGTCGGGTTCCAGCCGTAGATGTCAAAATGTAAGTAATCCGGCGTGTCAGTCACAAACCGGCGCAGGAACAATGCGGCTGTGGTTGATCCGGCAAATCCACCTTTTGGCGCGTTATCCAAATCGGCAATGCCGGGTTCGATCATGCTTTCATATGGGTCATGGAACGGCAGTCTCCAGATCGGATCAAACATAGCGCCTGACACATTGGTCAGGCTTCGTGCGATGACATCGCTATCGACGAAAAACGGGGAGAGGTCGGGGCCGACGGCCACTCGCGCAGCGCCGGTCAGCGTGGCCATCGAGACGATCAGGTTTGGCTTTTCCTCATCTGCCATCGCCAAAGCATCCGCCAGAACCAGCCGCCCTTCGGCATCCGTGTTGTTGATTTCAACTGTCAGCCCCTTGCGCGAGGTCAGAATGTCCTGCGGCCGGAACGCATTGCCCGAGACCGAGTTTTCAACAGCCGGGATCAAAATACGCAATTTAAGCGGCAACTTGAGCGCCATAATCATATGTGCCAGCCCCAAAACAGTCGCGGCACCACCCATGTCCTTTTTCATCAGGCCTATCGAGGCACTGGGTTTCAGGTTCAGACCGCCAGTGTCAAAACAAACACCTTTTCCGACCAACGTCAGGGTCGGTCCAGTCGATCCCCATCGAATGTCAATCAGTCGTGGTGCAATCGCAGCGGCACGACCGACCGCGTGAATCATCGGCAGATTTTGGACCAGCAGATCCTCTCCGATAACGGTCTTACAACTGGCACCATGCTGGTGCGCCAAAGCCTCTGCTGCAATCTGCAAGGCGTCCGGGCCCATGTCCGACGCCGGTGTATTTATAAGGTCACGTGTCAGCGTCTCGGCTGCGGCCAAGATCTCGACCTTAGTCGCATCTATGCCTTCTGGTGCGATCAAGGCGATGGGATTTGCAGGCTTCTGGTGATAACGGTCGAAGGTATAACCGCGCATCAGCCAGCCGAAACATTCCATTTCTGCCACATCATCTGGCAGGCCAGATGCAATGGCGTACACTCCCTGCGGCAAGTTTTCTGCCGCTTCAGCCAATAGAAAGCGACCACGCCGCCGGTTTTTTGTAGAGCCGTACCCTGCGAGTGCCATCAAAGGCGCGCCATTTATTCCGGGGATAAGCAGAGCCTGCCCCTTGGCCCCAGTAAACCCGTTTGCGTCAACCCAGGTGCAAGTATCTGGCGTTTGGTCCTGATACCAGGTCTTGAACGTGGATGTTTCAATAACGTGAAGCGGAATTGCTGGAGAGTTAGCATTGGCAAATGTCAGGGACATGGGAACGTACTTTCATTAGGGTTTTTCACAACCTAGCTTGAGATACCTGCGCCGCAAACCCTGTCAGACCGAAAGATCCTGCAATTCCCACACTGCCGTCAGCGAGCGTTCGCCAATACGGATCAACCGAGACAAGGTTGCGGCCTCGGCAACGCTGTCACCCGCATCAATCGCTTGAGTGACATGACAAGCCACATTTGCCAGTGCCGTCATGCCGATCTGGTCGGCTATGGCGATCAAGGATCGCGCACTTTTACGCAATTCGTCCCGCGAATGTCGCCGCCAAAGGCGATTGCAATGGGTCAGACGCACAGCCAGCTCTTCTATTGCGCGACATATGATATCTTCAGCTCCGGCCTCTCCGAGTTGGCAATAAAGTTGACTCAGACGATCTGGGTCAAGCCGGATCGGTTCAGCGAGTTTTAATGTTGTAATCTTTTCCACCATAGTCACCCCAAAATTTCATGCCCCCACGACACGCGCGCAGTCTGCATTGCAACTGGTTTGCAAAAGGTTTCTGCCCAAATGCTTAAATCCCTCGAATTTTGTAACAATCAGCAGTATCTGGGGGCCAGAACAGAAACGGAATCAGCCAAATGAATTTTGCCAAACCCCTGCCGGGCTATCTTGTACAGCGGTATCATGGTTGGAAAGCCACGTCTTACAAGGAAAACGAAGCGTGGTATCGACGGTTGGCCAGCGATGGTCAGCACCCGCGAGCTATGGTGATTTCCTGCTGTGACAGCCGAGTACATGTGACGTCGATCTTTGGTGCGGATCAGGGTGAATTTTTTATTCACCGTAATATCGCCAATCTGGTGCCGCCCTGTGAACCAAATGGCGATCATCATGGGACGAGTGCGGCGATCGAGTATGCTGTGACCGTGTTAAAGGTCGTGCATGTGATTGTATTGGGACATTCTCAATGCGGAGGTGTGCAGGGGTGTATTGATATGTGCAAAGGTCACGCGCCGGAACTGGACCGCAAAGAAAGCTTTGTCGGTCGCTGGATGGATATATTGCGGCCGAAATACGAAGAAGTGTCAGGGCTTGAAGATGAAGCCTATCAGCAAAGCCAGCTTGAAAAACATGCGGTGATGATTTCGCTTGAGAATCTTATGACATTTCCATTTGTTGCGTCAAAGGTAGAAAGTGGGGAACTTAGCTTGCACGGGCTTTGGACCGATATCGGTGAAGGCGGGTTGCAATGCTACGACCCTGCGACCGAAATGTTCGTGCAAGTTTGAGGCCACGCGTCTGAAATTGGGGCGACCGGATGTTTTTGATAATTTAAGATCCACCACAGGTAATCTTGACTGAACCAGCGTGAATTACTGATGTTACCGTAGATCCTTGTCACTCGGCCATGTCATACTGGTTTCAACATCAACTGATTGGGTAGCACCCGGTGCCAGTGTCAAATCCCAGCCGAGAACGCCAATTCTGTCATCTACATCGACCTCGTCTGGTGGCAGTGACGTGTTCCACCTAATTATCAGATCATCGTGGTTGGAATGTGGCACGCTGCTAAGCATCCGCACATCCCATGTTTCATTCGTCAGGTTTTCGATTTCGTAGCGCTGATGGCTACGGCGTTCATTATAACGCGAAATTAGTCCACTTTCCCCTTCTCCACCTAGCAGTCGGATGGAATTCAAGCGTAATCCATTGATCGGCCCAAAGCCAATCTCACGCGTGTCACTTGACGTGATCCGTTCAAGTTCATTGGTTCCAATAAACGCGTCATCAACAAAAAATGACGCGAATCCAGAGGCCAATAAATCTTCGCCGGAATTGTTAGTGACCTTGGCCATCAAAAAAGCGGTGTCATCTCGCGAAGGTACGGCTAGCGCGGACAATTTTGCGGGAATTCGCAGTTTCCCCAAATGTATACGTGCAATCTCGATGCCGGACGCAATGCTGATTGGCCTGGCAACTTTATAAATAGTTCCAACCCCGCTGTCATTAACCGTATAGAACGCTGATCTAGTCTCTTCCACTATCACCGGAGTTTCCAGCATCGGCTCAGCAAGGTTTCCCATACTTTGTGGGTCGGATTTGGGCATTGGATCTACTAAACGGTGTCGCCTTGAAAAAGGCAGCAAAGGGTCGATCTGTCCGTCTGGTTCAAGCGTTGACAATGTCAAATTAACGTTTGTCCAATTTTCTCCTGATTGTTGAACAACAAAAGCATCGCGTTGAATGTCAACATGATCAGGATTTTCGCGGTCCAAATAAATGTCGTAGACTGGTGTCCACGTTCCTAAACCAAATGCGGTATAAGTCAGACTGAGGTCGCCATCAGATGCCGTCTCTGAAAAAACTTCGATTCTGACAGATGCGGCTTCTAAGCCAGATGGTTGCAGGATGTCTAAATTCTTTTGCGCATCTTCCAACGCTTCGTTTAGGTTTGGTAGAACAAGTTCAATTTTTTCCGCTGCAATTTCCGCTGCGAGAGCAATCTGACGCGCATTCAATGCTTCTGTTCCTATCACCTGTGACAGAGCACGCACGCTATCTGAGTCCAACAAAGGAGTCCCCTCATTAGAGCCCAGTTGATCCAGAAACCCAATTCGTGTTTGTGCAGCGATAGCCGCTAGTCGTGCTTGTCGAGCATCATTTTCCACCTCAGCGATTTGTTGCTCGATATCTTTGATGTTGTTCTGGGCTGCTTGAATATCATCCGAACCAGATTGTTTGCTTGTAGAAACAGTATTATCCCGAAAGACAATTTGACCAATTCGGACGCCTTTGGCATTTACGCGAATGGACATTAGTGCTTCTTGGTCAACCAAAATATTATTTACGACTATATGATGTGTTCCCTCCGGGATGGAAAAGGCTGCCTTTTTGGTGATTTTGGCACTCTCTGGATAAAGCGTGACATCGGTGACCTTGCTGGGAACCACAAACGTTTCAGCAGCTCCTGCCATTGGAAACAAAGATAGTAGTAAAGTAAAAAAACGCATCATTTAACATCTCCATCAATTGCACTTCATGATTGCAATCGGGGCACTAAAAGACAAGGGGCTCAGAAAATCTGAGCCCCTAAAAAAATCTAATGGGCGGCTATTTTAGCCCTTTTTCAGCACCCGCTTGCCCAGGGTTTCAGCAATCTGAACCGCATTCAGCGCCGCGCCTTTGCGCAGATTGTCAGAGACGCACCAAAGGTTCAGGCCGTTCTCAATCGTTGAATCCTGTCGGATACGACTGATAAATGTGGCGAAATCTCCGACACATTCGACCGGCGTCACGTAACCACCGTCCTCGCGTTTATCGATCACCATGATCCCCGGCGCTTCACGCAGGATGTCACGGGCCTCATCTTCGTCGAGAAACTCTTCGAATTCGATATTTACGGCCTCGGAATGACCAACAAATACAGGTACCCGCACGCACGTTGCGGTTACTTTGATCGAGGTATCAATGATCTTCTTGGTTTCGGCGACCATTTTCCACTCTTCTTTGGTGGTCCCGTCTTCCATGAACACATCAATATGTGGAATCACGTTGAACGCAATTTGCTTGGTGAATATCGTGGCTGGCTTATCATCGGTTGGATTGTAGATTGACTTGGTCTGATCCCAAAGTTCGTTGATGCCTTCGCTGCCAGCACCGGAAACAGACTGATAGGTGCTGACCACCACCCGTTTGATCCGGGCGCGGTCATGCAGCGGCTTTAGTGCGACAACCATCTGTGCAGTGGAACAGTTTGGGTTGGCGATGATATTTTTCTTGGAATAACCGACAATCGCTTCGGGGTTCACTTCGGGCACGATCAGCGGCACATCCGGATCATACCGGTAAAGCGAGCTGTTATCGATGACGATACACCCGGCCTTTGCCGCAAGTGGGGCAAATATTTTTGTGGCGTCCGAGCCGATGGCAAACAGGGCAATGTCCCATCCGGTGAAATCGAACGTATCCAGATCCTTCGTTTTAAGCGTCTTTTCGCCAAAGCTGACTTCGCTTCCCAACGACCGACGTGATGCCAATGCGACAATCTCGTCCACAGGGAATTGACGTTCGTCCAGTATGTTCAGCAATTCGCGGCCCACACTGCCTGTGGCGCCGACGACAACGACACGATAGCCCATGTTCATTCTCCAGATACAGATAGGTTGCCGATGATGTCACCGGCTGTGGTCTCTTATCCTTATTATCGACAAGGTTAAAGACCCTGTTCAGTCCAGGCTGTCGCGGCTGAACAGATAGATGATCAAGCCAATGACCAATGCAGCAGCAAAAAAGCCGAATATCGCCTGATAGGATGCTGCTGGTGGTCCGTCAGCCATGTGTTCACTGATGCGACCGGACATGATTTGCATCACGCCAACGCCGCCGATGCCAAACAGGTTCATCAATGTCACGCCGCGTCCAACCAAATGCGGTGGGATAAAGCTGCGGCCATGGGCGATTATCACAGGAAATGATGCCCCAAGAAACCCAAGACAGGCGAACAATCCGACGGCGACAACGACGCTGTTGGCCGGGGTTACGATCAGAAACAGCAAGGTCAGCACAACAAGAGCGTTGCCTCCGAACACAAGCCACTTGCGAGTGCCCAGTATTCGGTCAAGCGGTCCATAGGTCAGCGTGCCGACAATCATCGCTGCACCCATAACCAGCGTGGCCTGGCCAATCTGCGCCGTGGTCAGCCCGAACATATCCGATAGGTAGGGCCCGATCCAAAGCCCGCGCACGGCCCCAGCCGGGGCGTAATTCACGAACATCAACGGCAGAATGGCCCAGATAGCCGGCATTTTCAGCAAATCAAATAGCGATCCCTTTTTGCTACCCTCAACGGGTGCCGGATCACGCACGGTGAAAAATAACCCCATTGCCACCAATGCCGACAGCACTGCCAACCCGGCAAGCGTTCCGCGCCAGCCGATTAAGTCTGCCGCCAATGCAGTCGGATAGGAGGCAACAAGATTGCCCACCGATCCAACGCCAAGCATCAAGGCCGCTAGCGTGGCGAATTTCACCGGCGGGTATTCAAGTGCAAAGATATAGTAAGACGCCATCAGAACAGGTGAACAACCTACGCCTATCAGCAACATGGCGACGTTGATCTGCGCAGGAGTGGTGGCCAGAGCGAACAATGCGGCCCCTCCAGCGCCTCCGATCAGCAGCAGAACCGAGGAGGTTAGCCTTGGTCCGATTCGGTCAAGCGCCCAGCCCACAGGCAATTGCATTGCTGCAAAAGACAGGAACCAAAGTCCTGACGCAAACGCCAGATCTTCGGGACGCGTACCTATATCCTGCTTCAGAACTTCGGAAAGAACTGCCAGGAAGGCGCGGAAAAACTGGCTTAGCACATAGGCCAAGCAAAGCAGAATCAGTCCGATTTGCATCGTGTCAACGAATCCAGCGGTTTACGGTTTCCGTCGCGGCCCGCTTAAGCAGAACAACATCTATGGCCGCCGCAATCATCCGGGCTCCGTCGTCGATATACTGCTGCGTGCCGTCTCCCAGTGACATGATACCAGCAAGTTTGCCAGAAGCGGCAGTCTTACGCAGCACCTCTGCTATGACCTTTTGCACCTCTGGGCTGTCAGGTTGTCCGGCAAACCCAAGATCGGCAGACAAATCCGCCGGGCCGATAAACGTTCCATCAATGCCTTCTACCGCCAAAATTTCATCAAGCGCCGCAACGCCAGCTTTGCTTTCGATCTGAACCAGCAGGCAGATTTGTTCGTCTGCCGTCTGGACATAGTTTTCATGCCAGGCGAAGCGCGAGGCGCGCGTTGCGGCCGCACCAACGCCGCGTATGCCGTTGGGTGGATAACGCACGGCGCGCACCAGTTCGCGTGCTTGTTCGGCGCTTTCAACCATTGGCACAAGGATGGTTTGCGCACCTATATCCAGCACTTGTTTGATGATGCGCGAATCGCCAACCGGAACCCGGACAAGGGCGCAGGAATCGCTTGATTGCAGCGCGATCAACTGTTCACGCATTGATCTAATGTCATTTGGCGAATGCTCGCCGTCGATCAGCAGCCAGTCAAAGCCCATCGTCCCCATGATTTCAGCGGCACCAATATCGGCAAGGCTTAGCCAGCAGCCAAACAGCATATCGCCATTCTGCATGCGTTGCTTAAATTTGTTTGTCGGAGCTGGCATGGTATTTCCTTTAGTCGAATGTGATCTGAACTGACCCGAACGGGCCAAAATCTGCGTGAAAGTCAGACCCCGATGGGGCCTCGATCGGACGAATGAATGACCCTGACAGGATGATATCTCCGGGTTTGATTGATTGTCCATAATCGGCCATTCGCCGAGCGAGCCACAATACCGACGTGATCGGATCATTCAACACCCCGGCCCCAAGTCCGGTTTCTTCGACAATATCATTACGGCTGACAATCGCCCCGACCCAACGCAGATCATGGGCGTCAATCGCGTGTTTCTCATCCCCCAGAACAATGCCTGCATTGGCCGCATTGTCAGAAATGGTATCGGTGATGACACGCGGTTGGCCAGTTTTTGGATCGCTGCGCAAAATTCGGGTGTCCAGCAGTTCCAGTGAGGGCGCGACATAATCCGTTGCGGCAATCACGTCGTCACGGGTGCATTCGGAACCGGCAAGGGTATCGCGCATCACAAAGGCAATCTCGGCCTCGACACGGGGTTGGATGAAATGACCTACCGGAATCGTGCTGGCATTTTCAAACAGCATATTGTCCAGCAACACGCCGCTATCTGGCGTTTCGATTTTCAGCGCGTCCTGCATGGCGCGGCTGGTCAGGCCGATTTTCCAACCGATTTGTTTTCGCCCCGCAGCAATATGTTGCGCTATCAGCGCTGCCTGAACAGCATAGGCGTCATCCATCGTCATGCCGGGAAAGTGCAACGACAACAGATTGATTTGCTGTCCTGTCTGGTCGGCGTCGAACAGCGTTTTGGACGCGGTGGTGATCTGATCAGGCGTCATGATTCGTCTTTGACCGTGTTACACAGGGTGCCGACGCCTTCGACCTCGACCTCGATCACGTCGCCGGGTTTCAGGAACCGTGGTGGGTCGAACCGTGCACCCGCACCTGTGGGGGTGCCGGTGACGATAATGTCGCCCGGAACCAGTGTGGTAAAGGTCGAGATATAGGCGATCTGACGCGCCACGGGAAATAACATGCGCCCTGTGCGATCATCCTGACGGACATCGCCGTTGACACGGGTTTGCAGGTGAATGTCGGTGATTTGTGCCGCGTGGGTATAGGGCACGATCCACGGACCGATCGACCCGGACTGGTCGAAATTTTTGCCTTGGGTGACGTTGAACTTGGCGTGACGCACCCAATCGCGCAGGGTGCCTTCGTTGCAGATGCTTAGCGCGGCAATATGGTCCAGTGCATCATCTTGCGCAATGTGTCGCCCACCTTTGCCAATAATAACAACAACTTCGCCTTCATAGTCGAGCTTATCAGAGGCTTTGGGGCGGATCAGCGGCTGGTCGTGGCCGGTGAAGGACCCGGGAAAGCGCACAAACAGTGACATGTTGGCAGGTGCGTCCGAGCCGTCATTATATTCGTCATTACGAGCCGGGTAATTGACACCAACGCAGATTATTTTCTCGGGTGCTGGAATTGGGATTTCAAAGGTGAAACTGCCGGTCGGATGGGTAACCGACAGCTCAGCTGCGGCAGTCGCAAGCGCGTGCAACCCGTCCGCTGCGATAACTTCGCGCAGAGTTGGCCAGTCGGGGAAATCGGCGGACAGCGCGATCATGCCTGCGTCAGTAACTGCGCCGTAAAAGGTTTCGCCATTGGCGGAGTACGTTGCAAAGCGGCTCATACGGGCAGTCCTTTGGCAATTTCAATGATGACGTCATAGGCATCTTTGACATCCTGTTCAGTGGTTTCGGTCTGGCCAACCTGAAAGCGGATCGCCAGATCGCCATCAACGCGTGTTTGCGTGATGTAGATGCGCCCGTCATCGTTGATTGTATCAACAAGTCGTTGATTCAACTCGTCCAGATCGGTGGCGCCAGCGGGCGCATAGCGAAAAGTGAATAGCGACCACATTGGCTGGGTCACAATCTGGAAATTGGATGTATCAGCAAGGCGCGCGCAAAGGTCTTGTGACCATTTCACGTTATCGCGGATGTGCTTGCGCAGCCCTTCCAGCCCATAGGCGCGGATCAGGAACCACAGTTTCAGCGCCCGGAAACGACGCCCCAAAGGTACGGACCATTCCGAATAGTTGATGACGCCGTCTTTGCCGTGCGTTTTCAGGTACTCTGGTTGGATCGCCAGCGTGCGGGTCAGATCTTCGGGTGAGCGAATGAAATGCACCGAGCCATCGAACTGTCCACCGATCCATTTGTAAGGGTTGAATACGATGGAATCTGCGTCCTCTGCCCCAGCCCAGATATCGCGGAACTCTGGGCAGACCATCGCATTGCCGGCCCAAGCCGCATCAACATGCAGGTAAAGGTCGTGGGTTTTGGCGACCTTGGATACCGCTGCAATGTCATCGGTTGCACCCGTCCCCGTTCCACCGACACAGGCAATCACACCTGCCGGAACCATACCTGCAGCAATATCTGCGCGGATCGCGGCCTCAAGTGCCACAGGGTCCATGGCTCGGTTAGGTCCCTGAATTGGGATGCGCACCAGATTGGACTCGCCAATTCCAGTGATCCAGATTGCACGGTCAATCGAGGTATGAACTTCGCTTGACGCATAAATGCGCAGCGTCTTTTGCCCGGCCAGTCCGTCTTTGTTTCCGCGCCAGTTCAGGGCGCGTTCTCGCATGGTCATTACGGCGGCTAACGTGGCTCCGCTGGCGCTGTCCTGAATGACACCGTGAAACCCTTTTGGCAGGCCCATGCCCTGACGCAACCAGTCCAGCACGCGGGTTTCCAATTCCGTTGCAGCAGGAGAAGTCTGCCACAACATGCATTGCGCCGTCAGATTGGTGACCAGATACTCGGCCAAAACCGACGCAGGCGTGGCATTGGTTGGGAAATAGGCAAAGAATTTGGGGTGCTGCCAATGGGTCATGCCTGGCATGATGATAGTCTCAAAATCGTTGAACATATCCTCAAGCGGTTCGGCATGTTCAGGCGGCGACAGCGGCAAAGCGTTCAGTATGTCGCCGGGTTGCGTCTGCGCCCTAACAGGCAGATCGCGGATATTGCGGTGGTAATCGACGGCCCAATCAGCGGCGCGATGACCCCAGGGGCCAAATTCATCCCATTTCATTTTTTGGTATCCTTATGGGGCGATAATCGGCTGAGCAGTCAGCTGCGAAGGAATAGGCTCTACGTCGGCAAAAGTCGATCCGTTTTCAAACCAGCTGCGCGGAGCAGGAGCCCCCCACAACGTCTGGCGCTGTGGGTCGTCCAGCGCCCAGCGGATCGGTTCAAGATCTGGATCAACAGTTTGATAATCGGAACAATAGATCTCGATCCGATGGCCATCCGGATCGAGAACATAAAGGAAAAAGGCGTTTGATATGCCGTGTCGGCCGGGGCCACGCTCGATGTTGCCCAGGTATCCGGTTGTCGACATCAGATCGAGCAAATCAATGATGTTCAGCGGTGTCGGCACCCAAAACGCCGTGTGATGCAGGCGTGGGCCCAAACCATTGGTGAATGCCACGTCATGCACACCGCCTTTGCGGTGCATCCACGCGGCCCAGATTTTCCCACTTTCGTCATCTTCGGTATATTCAGTCACACGAAAGCCGATGTCGTTGTAGAACGCGACAGAGGCATCCACATCCGAACTGAACATATTGAAATGGTCAATGCGCAAAGGTTTGACGCCGTTATAGAGCTTATATTGCTGATGGATTGGTGGCAGGCGATCCATCTGAACATAAAACTCAAGCGGAATGCCCCACGGATCACGGGTGCGCAGAGTACGGCCCATAAATGGGCGGTCTACCCATTCGGTGGGCAGGCCACGTCCCGCAAAAAACGCCTGTGCCTTGTCCAGATCAGGCTCGTCAAATACCTTGAGGCCCAGCACCGAAACTTCGGGTTTGTCGGCCTTTACCAATGTTATGCAATGATGTCCGCGTTCCTCCATTGCACGCAAATAGATGCGGGTATCGTCCTCATCCGTAACCTGAAGTCCTAATGTGTCCACATAAAACGCCCGTGACGCAGCAAGGTCGGTGACGCAGTATTCGACGTGGCTTAGGCGCACGATATTGAAGGGCGGGTATAAGTTTGAAGCAGGGACGGGCATTTAAAGGGTCTCCTTCGGAGTTGCGCGCGTTTCCAAAGTATGGGTTCAAGGTTCGGGCGTCAGGCACCAAGCCGGGGAATTTTGTGCTGCCCGGTGGCAAAGCCAATGTGCTTTTGTTCCATGTAAAAATCAAACGACCAATCGCCGCCATCGCGGCCTATGCCGCTGGCCTTTACGCCGCCGAACGGCGTCGGCAGATGGCGGACGTTTTCGGAATTCACCCAGATCATCCCAGCCTCAAGCGCATCGGTAAATCGCATCGCGCGGGTCAGATCGTTGGTCCAGACATAGCCAGTTAGCCCGTAAGGTGAGTCATTGGCGATGCATAACGCCTCGTCTTCGGTTTCAAAAGTCATGGCGGTCAACACCGGTCCAAATATCTCTTGCTGCGCGATCGCCATGTCGTTGCTGGCGCCAGTGAACAGGGTTGGGGCAACGAACCAGCCTTTGTCACCGACGCGTTTGCCACCAGCAGCGATGCTGGCGCCTTCGGAACGGGCGAGGTCGAAATAGCTGGTGACTTTGTCAAAATGGGTTTTGTGGATCAGTGGCCCGATCTCGGTTTTTGGGTCCAGCGGGTGACCCACACGGATGTTGTTCACGCGTTTGGTCAATTTGGCTAGGAATTCTTCGGCAATTGTGGACTGCACCAGCAGGCGTGACGAAGAGGTGCAGCGTTCGCCGTTCAGTGAGTAGATCATAAAAATTGCCGCATCCAGCGCCCGATCAAGATCGGCATCGTCAAAGACAATAACCGGGTTTTTGCCGCCAAGTTCAAAATGCACGCGTTTCAGGGTGTCCGCGCCCTGTTTCATGATCATAGAGCCGGTTTTGCTCTCACCAACAAAGGCGATTGCCTTGATATCTGGGTGTTCGGTCAACGCCTTGCCAGCCTCTTCACCCAGACCATTAACCAGATTCCAAACCCCTGCGGGCAGTCCGGCATCTTCGGCGATTTCCATCAGAATACTGGCCGTCACTGGTGAGAATTCCGCCGGTTTATGCACCACGGTGCAGCCTGCGGCCAATGCAGGCGCGATTTTCCAGGTGCTAAGCATAAACGGTGTATTCCACGGCGTGATGATGCCGACAGGTCCGATTGGCTGCCGCGTGGTGACGTTCATCAGGGTCTGCGATGGCAGCATCTGCCCATCGCGGGCCGATGGTGCTTTGTCGGCGAAAAAACGAAAATTATCAGCGGCACGCAAGGCGGCTTTGGACATGAATCGCAGTGCCTGACCGGTGTCCCAGCATTCGCAAAGCGCAATTTCGTTGGCGCGTTCCACAATGCCGTCGGCAATGCGGTGCAGGATTTTTTTACGCTCGGTCCCGTCCATATCACGCCAGGCGCCAAAGGCAGCTTTGGCGGCCCGAGCCGCGGCGTCAACGTCGGCACCATCGCTGCGCGCGACGACGCAAATATGGCTTTCATCCACGGGTGATGCATTATCAAAAGTTGACCCGGACAGGGCAGGGCAGGCTTTGCCCCCGATATGGTTCATAACGCCATCACGGGCAAAACGGGCCAGGTAGCCAGACAAGTCCGCAACGTTCGAGTTTAGATCAGACATCAGTTCAGGCCTTGTTTTAGATGGTCGCGTATGGTGCCGTATTTGGGGGATAATTCTGGGTCGATATCACGCATTTCCATGGACAACGCGATAGAATACTGCGCTAGCGCTGGTTCAAGGAATGCTTTGGCTGCGGCAAAAATGTCGCGCGTAGCTGCCTGCCGCGTCGCCAAATCCCGCCCGCCGCGCAGACGAACCGATATGTCGATATAACCGTGTTTGGCGCCGCCATCTGCTATGGACACATGATCGGCGCGTACCGCGCGAACCCGCACACCTGGCATCGGCATTGCATTGGTTTCAATAGCCGCCAGCCGCAACACATCACACAGTCCTGCTATATCAATGCTGCTCTCCAGATTTGGCGAATAGTCGACAGTCAGATGTGGCAATGTTGGCGCTCCTGGTATTATTGCTTAACATGTGAACTAAAATTCAAACTCTGTCAACACTTAACAGGTCAATCTTGGATTGCGTTATGGCGTGGTGACCGTAAAATGCGGTATGAATACAGCTTTGCCGTCAACCTCCCGCTCGCTTCCCATAGCCTTACTGCGCGCCCGCGAAAAGGTCATGGGACCAATTCGAGCGATGTTGTCAGACGTCGGAATCACGGAACAACAATGGCGTGTTTTGCGCGTGTTGCAAGAGACAGGGCCACTCGAGCCAACGCATATTGCGCAACAGGCGTGTTTGTTACTGCCCAGCCTGACGCGAATTTTGCAAAAACTGGAAGAAAAGAACTACATAGAACGTCGCACCAACAAAACGGATAAGCGCAAGCAAAGCGTGAGTGTCACACGTACAGGGTCCAATCTGATCGAGGCCAACCTGTCGGCTGCTCTTGCCCTATCCGATCAAGTCAGCGAGCGCATGGGCCGCGACCGGTATGAGCAGCTGCTGGACTTACTCAATGAATTGGACGCAGCAAAAGATTAGCCGGCTTCTTAGTCTCGGAAAACCCGAAATTCGAAGCTTAATAATCAATTTCATCGTACACACTTGACCTTCCAGTTAGTGTAAGCATTAGGTACACGTCGTCACGGACAAGGATGCCTGAAATAACCAATGAAATTGACTATCGTTTGTTTCCCGAAGGGATGACCTGAGCAAGCTGTGTAGGGCCAGTAGAACAGGCGATGCAGGCCATTCCCGGTGTGACCGACGCCTCTTTTGCGGACGAGAAAAAGGTGGCTACCCAAAGGTCAACTTAGTCAGAGATGGATTGGGCTTGTTATTAGCTGGCTGGTTGTCCGGTAAAGTGAACTTTGTGACCGAATACCTGAGTTCCCAAATGACTTGATCTGTTAAGGGCCTGACCGCTGTTACGTCGCTCTCAGTAGCCCTGTGCACGGTCCACAAGGTGCAAAAACGGTTCTCCCGCCTCGCCTCTGCGCACGTTTTCGGCAATGACTTGCGAAGCCGTAATCGGCCGGGTCTCTGAGGCGATATGTGGCGTGACTGTTACCCCTGGGTGCGCCCAAAACGGGTGATCTTTGTTCAATGGTTCAAGGCGGAATACATCCAGCGTCGCGTGGCCGATTTGACCGCTGTCCAACGCGGCCAATAACGCATCATCATCAATAAGAGACCCTCTGCCAGGATTGATAATAACGGCCCCGTGCGGCATCTGGGCCAAGGTCGTGCCGTTCAGGGTGTTTTGTGTTGCTGGTGTGTCAGGCAACAACAGGATCAGGATTTCAGCGCTTGCCAGTGCTACTGAAAGCCCATCGGGCCCATGCCGCATAGTAATACCATCGACGGTTTTTGCCGACCTGCTCCACCCGGTTACAGGAAAACCAAGCGTTGACAGGGCGCGGGCGCAGTCCTGTCCTAATTCTCCCATGCCCAGGATGGTTACGGGGCGCTCTTGTGCCAATGGCGGAAATTCCGTACGCCAAATCCCGTCCTGCCCATTGATATGCGCATCCATGCCCAGATGGTGCCGTAGCGTGTGCCCCACGACCCATTCGGTCATGCCACGGGTTAACCCGTGATCGACCATGCGGGCCAATGGGACGGTCAGAGTGGTGTTGCCGGTCACATTCTCGACCCCGGCCCATAGGTTCAGCACTGCTTTTAGTCGTGTGTACGGTGTGAAATCCTGCACATCACTGTTCGGTGCATAGATGATGTAATCTACCTCGGAAGGGGCGAAATCTGTGCGCAGGTCAAAGTCGATGTTTGCGTCAGTCAGCGCCTTTTCCAGCGGAGCTTTGTAAGTTGACCACCGATCAGATTTGGCAGCGAACAGGATTTTTACAGTCATTTTGTCAGGTCCATTATCGAGGGCGGTGAATGTGGGCGCTTTGCACCAGGCCAAAGCCGACCATCAGTATCATCATGGCGGATCCGCCGTAGCTGACCAATGGCAGAGGTACGCCGACTACTGGGGCTAATCCCATGACCATTGACATATTTACCGCAAAGAACAGGAAAAATGTCAGGGCAACGCCCAAGGTAACAAGCGATGAAAACCGATCACGTGTAGCCAACGCAGTGTAAATGCAAAACACGGTAATCAGGACATAGAGCGTCAGCAGTGATATCCCTCCAACAAAGCCAAATTCCTCAGCCAGTGTGGTGAATATGAAATCGGTTTGCTTTTCCGGCAGAAAATTCAGCCGTGATTGGGTGCCTTGCATGAACCCGCGTCCAGTCCAGCCACCAGACCCCAATGCGATCTTGGATTGGGTGATGTGATAGCCCGCCCCCAATGGATCGCTGGCGGGGTCCAAAAATGTGTCGATTCGACGGAACTGGTAGTCTTTGAGCAACTGCCATTCAGTGCCACGGCTTTGAAACACAGCCACTATCAATCCGACTCCGGCCGACAGAACAGCGGCAAAATAGGCCCAGTGAACCCCGGCCAGAAACATCATTCCCCCACCGGCAATGATCAACAGCAGCGCTGTGCCAAGATCTGGTTGGCGCAACACCATCAGCGTTGGCAATAAGATCAACAACACTGGAGTTATTACCCAAAAGGGCCGAGAGATGCGTTTTGCCGGAAGCCAGTCGTAATAGGCTGCAAGCAGCATAACCATGGTGATCTTCATCAATTCGGATGGCTGCAAGCGCATGAACCCAAGGTCGATCCAACGTTGTGCCCCCATGCCAACCGCTCCAATCAGGTCAACAAGAATCAGCAAAACAATTGTTAGGGCATAGGCCACAGCTGCCATATTTCGCCAGAACCAGATTGGCACGACGGCCACCATCAGCATCACCACCAGCCCAACACCAAAGCGTTTCATCTGCGGCTCGGCCCAGGGGGCAAACGAGCCGCCTGCAACCGAATAAAGCATCAGAAACCCAACCCCTGCAACCGAGATCAGCAGCAGCACCAATGGCCAATTCAGATAGGCGAATTTTCGCAGGCCAGAAGGGACAGATTTGACAGTATATTCAAGATAACTCATGCCCGGTCCTTCCCGTCCTTGCCACTACCGGGGCGTTCGCGGTGCAGGCGCTCTTGTTGTGCCTTTATTTTATTGCGGTCCTTGGACGGGTAGGCGGCAAGCGGTGGGGTACCCCCATAAAGCGCCTGAAGAGTGATATCGCGCGCAATGGGCGCCGCTGCAACAGAACCACCGCCGCCATGCTCAACCACCACAGCAACGGCGAATTTTGGATTGTCATAGGGTGCAAAATCAACAAACAGCGCGTGGTCGCGACGCTCCCACGGCAGATCTCTGTTGTGGATCACACCAGCGCGGCGTTCGGCTGCGGTGATGTTGCGGACCTGGCTGGTGCCGGTTTTGCCGGCCATACGGTAATCATCTTCGATTATGCGACTGCGATAGGCCGTGCCGCGCCGATCATTGCTGACCGAAAACATAGCGCGGCGCACTTGTCGTAAATGGTTTTCGTTTACATCCAAGGGGTCACCAGCGCCCGTGGGCTGTTCCACGCTGTTTACAGATTTAACCAATCGCGGCTCGATGCTGCGCCCGGTGGCCAGACGTGCCGTCATCACTGCAAGTTGCATGGGCGAGGTAAGCATATAGCCCTGACCAATGGCCGCATTGGCCGTGTCGCCAATCAGCCAGTCCTGACCATAATTGCGCGATTTCCAGTCCCGATCCGGCGCAAGGCCCCGCGCAACGGCAGACATTGGCAGATCATGACGAACACCAAGGCCGAGTTTTTTGGCCATGGCGGAAATTTTGTCGATTCCAACTTTAAGCGCCAGGTCGTAATAAAAAACATCGCAGCTTTGCTTAATCGAGTTTTGCAGATCCACATGCCCATGCCCGGCGCGTTTCCAACAGTGGAACCTGCGTCCAGAAATTTCCAAATGGCCGGGGCAATAGACTGTATCGTCCGCACCAATTATGCCAGCCTCAAGGCCAGCCAATGCGGTGACCATCTTAAAGGTCGATCCCGGCGGATATGTACCTTGCACAGATTTGTTGGCCAGAGGGCGATACTGATTTTCAGTCAACTCGCGGTAGTCTGCCACCGAAATGCCGCGTACAAACAGGTTTGGATCAAAGCTGGGAGCCGAAGCAATCGCTCGCAGATCACCACTTTCGCAATCAATCACCACGGCACTGGCGCTTTCCACACCCAGACGTGCCTGAACATATGACTGCAATTCGGCATCGACTGACAACTGCAGATCGGCTCCCGGTTGACCTTCGCGTCGATCCAGCTCGCGCATGATGCGCCCTGTTGCGTTGACTTCGACCCGTTTAGCCCCGGCTTTGCCGCGCAGATTGTCCTCTTCTTTGGCTTCAAGCCCGACCTTGCCGATCTGAAACCGCGGGATGCGCAGCAATTGGTCAGGGTCGTCGATGCGTTCCAGATCATAGTCACTGACCGGGCCGACATAGCCGACCACATGGGCGAAATCGGCGCCTTGCGGATAGACCCGCGTCAGACCAACTTCGGGGGTGATGCCGGGTAAGGCAGGCGCGTTGACCGCGATTTTGCTGACGTCCTCCCAGTTGATCTGATCGGCCACCGTGATTGGCAGAAACGGTGGGCTGCGACGCATTTCTGTTTGCGCTCTTTCCAGATCTTCGGGAACAAGTTCAATCAATTGTGACAGGCGCGACAGGATCAGATCAACGTCGCCGGCATCTTCGGGGACGATGACAACGCGATATGATGGCGTATTCTGGGCAATTATTGCGCCGTTGCGGTCAAACAATTTGCCCCGCGCAGGCGGGATCAGGCGAATGTTGATGCGGTTTTCTTCAGCCAACAGGCGGAATTGGTCCGCCTGATCAACCTGCAAATACCGCATCCGCATTCCCAAAGCCCCGGCAAATGCTAGCTGCGCTCCACCCAACAACAATGCCCGGCGGCCCATTTTTCTGTGCGTGCTTTGCAGTTCTTTTGGCGAGCGTCTCATGCGCGTGTGGCCCTTGCTTCGCTGTCAGAGGGCGCCAGCGTGCGCACGCCAAAAACCGATTGAGTGATCAGAACTACCAGCGGGTAGATGCTGATGGTCATAATCAATTGCATCAGCGTTAACCCGAGTGGAGCCTGCTGCACTGCCAAAAGCGCCAGTACCAGCCGATTGGCAACCATGATTGCCACCAGCACAATGCAGACGGCGATCCATTCCCCGGCAAAGCTGGCGTCTTTTAGTCCGGCAAAGCGCAATTGCAAATATTCGGTGCCCATCAGAACCAGCAGGGCAAGCAATCCGGGAGGGCGCTGGAACATCAGATCGGCCATCAACATAACGCCAGCAATGCTTAGGATCGGCACATAGTCAGGCCGTCGCAACGCCCACGCAAAGACAAAGGCGATCAACAGATCGGGTGGCGCCCAGCGGCGGGGCACCGAATCCAGCGGCAGCAGGTGAAAGAACATGATCAGCAGGCTTAGCCCAAGGAAGCAGACGCGCATGATCCAGAGTTGCGTGGGAGAATTATCCATCGTTTTCATCAGCCTGCGCGGTCGCATCGGTCTGAGGAACAACTATGTCACCAGGATCAGTGACGGATTCGGTGCCAAGGTATCGCAGAACACGCAAAAATTCGAGCCGTTCATAATCGGCAGACAGACGCACGCGCAGTCGCCCCGCCGGGTCGACTGCAATCTGCCCGATCAGTAAACCGGCCGGGAACACGCCACCATCGCCAGAACTGATAACCCGGTCACCGGGGCGCACCAGATCGGGATTCTCAAGGAAATCGACTAGCGGAGCAGCGGTGTTGTCACCCGCCACCAACGCTGATTGCCCAGAGGGTTGCACCAAGGCAGGCACCGAACTTGACGCATCGGTCAGCAGGATCACGCGAGCGGTGTTCTTGCCGGTGCCGGAAATCCGCCCGACAAGGCCAATACCATCCATTGCGGCCCAGCCGTCCATGATTCCGTCACGCGCGCCGACATTAAGCAGCACTGACTGGCGAAACGGAGAGCCACTATCTGCCAGCACCACACCAGTCACAAAAGTCAAACGCGGATCAAGCCGGACGTTGTTAAGATCCAGCAGTCGGGCATTTTCCTGTTCGAGTTGCAGTGCAGCTTCTTTCCAGGCCCGCATCTGGCGTAATTCACTGCGCAATTCGCGGTTCTGGTCAGCAAGGCGCTGATAACTTTGGAAATCTCGCATAAGGTTGACGACGCCATTAACCGGTGCCATCGCCCAACCCATCGAGGGCACAACAGTGTCCGCGACCTGCGCGCGAAACCGCTCGACCCGGGGGCTATCGATGCGCCAAACCAGAAAAATGGCAAGAAGACACAGGCACACGACCCACAACAATAACCGGCGCAACGGGCCAGTATAGTCATCGCGTTGTGATCGGTCCTTAGCCAATGGGTATCCTTTTGGAGCAGGGGTGAACCATTGCTGAAAGGGTGCGCGCGTTAGCTGTCGTAGTCAATCGCGTGGCGCAGCTGCTTTTCGTATTCCAGCGCTTTGCCGGTGCCCAAAGCCACACAGTTCAGGCATTCATCGGCAATGGATACGGCCAGTCCGGTTTGTTCACGCAAGGCCAGATCAAGATCGCCCAGCAACGCGCCACCACCCGTCAGCATCACGCCCCGGTCGACAATATCGGCGGCCAAATCAGGTGGTGTTGCCTCAAGTGCGGTCATCACCGCCTCACAGATTTGTTGGACGGGTTCGGCCAATGCCTCGGCCACCTGCGCCTGATTGATTTCGATTTCTTTAGGCACGCCGTTCAAAAGGTCACGTCCTCGAATATGCATAGACGAGCCTCGGCCATCATCAGGCATGCGTGCAGTGCCAATAGATGTCTTGATCCGCTCGGCCGTCGATTCCCCGACCAGCAGGTTCTGCTGACGCCGCAGATACGAAATAATCCCTTCGTCCATGCGGTCACCACCAATACGCACGGACCGCGCATAAACGATGTCGCCCAAGGACAGAACCGCCACTTCGGTGGTGCCACCGCCAATGTCCACGACCATATTGCCAGTGGGGTCAGTAATCGGCATGCCCGCGCCAATCGCCGCCGCAATCGGTTCAGCAATCAGGCCTGCGCGTCGGGCACCAGCACTAAGCACCGACTGACGGATTGCGCGCTTTTCGACGGGTGTCGCGCCATGCGGCACACAGACAATGATCTTGGGTTTGGAAAAGGTCGACCGCTTATGCACCTTGCGAATAAAGTGTTTGATCATCTCTTCAGCCGTGTCGAAATCGGCAATCACACCTTCGCGCATCGGGCGGATTGCCTCGATGGAACCGGGTGTCCGGCCCAGCATTAGCTTGGCGTCTTCGCCGACTGCGAGCACCTTTTTCACACCATCTTTGACGTGATAGGCCACTACGGATGGTTCCGACAGAATGATTCCGCGACCTTTGACGTAAACCAGCGTATTGGCCGTGCCCAGATCAATGGCCATATCCTGGGTGAACAAACCGCCCAAAAAGTCAAACATCGCCATAAGTGAGTGATCCTGCTGCCAACTGCCAAAAATCCTGCGATTCCATTGGGTGCAGGCCCATCGCGTTATAGGCGCAGGTTAGTTGAGGCGAAAGACTTTTTTACAGGAAAACGGCGCGTTTCCGCTTGGGGTCGGGGTGCACGTCCCAACGTCAACGAAAGAGTGATTGGGGGCATTGCTATTCTGCTTCAATTGGCTCGCCCCAGTGATCAATCAGCTTGGCAATGATCTGGTCACGGGTCTGACGGTAACTGATCAGCTTGGCTTCGCGCGTTTCTCCCAATCCGGTGGGATCCAATATCGGCCAGTATTCGACATCAAGATGAAAGAACCGGGTCAATTCCAGTGCGCGGCGCTGACTGGCCGGGGACAGGGCAATCACAAGATCAAACGAACTTAAATCATCGCCCCATTGCTCCATCTCGTCAAATGACCGGGACCGGTGGCGCGACAGGCCAACACCCATCTCCTGGCAAACGGATATGGCAAAGCCGTCGATTTCCAAATCGTTATGCACACCAACGGATTGCACGTAGGTGCCAGCGCCATAGAACTGTTTCATAATGCCTTCGGCGATAGGCGAACGAACGGCGTTGTGGTCGCAACAGAACAATATGGATTGCGGCAATTCCGACACCTATCAACCTCCGAAATGCAGCACGCAGATCAGCGTGAACAGCCGACGAGCGGTTTTGGTGTCAATTTCGACTTTGCCTTCAAGGCGTTCCTGCAGAACGCGGCTTCCTTCGTTGTGAATTCCACGCCGTGCCATATCGATGGTTTCGATCTGACTGGGTGGCAAGGTTTTCACTGCGTCAAAGTAGGATTCGCAAATCTGAAAATAGTCTTTGACCACCTGTCGGAACGGACCCAGCGACAAGTGAAACTCGGCCGCCTTTTGATCCGCGTTAGTTTGCACGTCAAAGACCAACCGCTTATCCCGAATCGCCAGATGCAGATGATACGGCCCTTCAGGCACCTCACGGTCGTCACGTTTGGGCAGATCAAAGCTGTTTTCTTCCAACAGATCGAACATCGCGACCTTGCGCTCTTGTTCGATCTCGGGTGTCGGAGGCGGCAATCCCGCATCATCCAATACGATATCCATGATGTGTGACATGATGTGGCGTTACCTGTTCAAATTATCCAAACGAGCACGAACCGAAAGCCCGTGCGCCTCTAGGCTTTCGGACGTTGCAAGTCGTTCTGCCGAAGGCCCGATAGCACGCAATGCAGCCGGAGTCATCTGCGCCAATGTCGTCCGCTTCAAAAAGTCCATAACGCTGAGACCGGACGAGAACCTGGCAGACCGCGCGGTGGGCAACACATGGTTTGGACCGCCGACATAATCGCCAATCGCTTCGGGTGTCCACTGGCCCAGAAAGATGGCGCCTGCGTGAATGGTTTTTTGCGACAACGCTTCAGGGTCGGCGACACACAGCTCTAAATGTTCCGGGGCAATACGGTTGGACAGTTCAGCTGCCTCATCCAGATCGCGCACTACAATTACCGCTCCATTGTCCTGCCAACTGGCCCCGGCAATGGCACGCCGCTCTAATGTTTCCAACCGTTTGTCTACAGCCGCCGCCACGGCGCGGCCAAATCCCGCATCATTTGTAATCAGCAACGATTGCGCGCTTTCGTCATGCTCGGCCTGACTTAGCAAGTCCAGCGCGATCCAGTCAGGATCATTGTCCTTGTCCGCGATTACCAGAATTTCGGATGGCCCGGCAATCATATCGATGCCGACCTTGCCAAACACCCGGCGTTTTGCTGCCGCGACAAAGGCGTTTCCGGGGCCGGTGATCTTATCCACGGCCGGAATCGTTTCGGTTCCATAAGCCAGCGCCGCAATCGCCTGCGCACCGCCAATGCGGTAAATCTCGTCCACCCCGGAGAGATGCGCGGCCATAAGTACCAGTGGATTAATTACCCCATCTGGTGTTGGTACGGTGATTGCCAATCGCCCAACTCCAGCCACTTTGGCGGGAATGGCATTCATCAGCACGGAAGACGGATAAGACGCCAGCCCTCCTGGCACATAAAGCCCTGCCGCCGAAACCGCCGACCATCGCCAGCCAAGCGTCGCACCCGCTGCGTCGGTCCAGCTGGCATCTTCGGGCATCTGGCGGGTGTGATAGGTGCGAATACGGTCGGCAGCCAATTCGAGGGCGGCGCGATCTTCGGGCACCACCTCGTCAATCGCTTGCTCGATTTCCTCGGGCCGGAACGCCAATGTTTCTGGCGTCAGTTGCAAACGGTCAAACCGGGCGGTCAGCTCGATCACAGCAGCATCGCCACGCGCGCGAACGTCAGCGATGATTTCGGCGACAACCGCGTCCACATCCGGGCTGTCTTCGCGTTTGGCATTCAGCAGGGCGACAAATGCAGTTTCGAAATCGGCTGATCCGGAATCAAGAAAGACAGGCATGGGTCATCTCCGCAGGTTTGCAGCGCACATAGCCGGAGCAGGCCCGGGCCTCAACCCTGCGCTTCTGAGTCGTGGTCCAATGGCAACCAATAATGCAAATCATCCCTGAACTGATCCGCAACGCACACCGCCCGTGGCACACGCCCGCACAGCTGAAACCCAAACCGTTCATAGAAAGCGATGGCCCGGGCGTTCGCCGCCTCGACATAAAGCTCCAACTGCAGCAATCCATTCGCCCGCGCCATGGACATCGCGTATTCCATCAAGCCTTGCGAGGCCGGACCGCCGCGCCAGTTCGGCCGACAATACACCGCGTGTATCCAACCCCGGTGCGCCATCACTGAAGATTTTTCCGGGTTAACCGACATGACGGAACACAAGCTGTCGCCGTCAAACGCCCCCATCAATGCGCCACTGGCCAACCAGTCAATCGATTGCGACCTGGGCCGCGCAAACTCTTCTTCATGTGTTGTCAGATAGCTTTCCGGGTGTGCAGACAATGCCTCAAGACGTATGTCCCGCCAATTGACGTAATCATCAGCTGTCAGTGGCTTGAATTTCAAGCGTCATGCTCGGGCATGGACTTTGAAGGCGCCTGATAGGGGCGCGTCACGTCCTTAAGAGAAACCTCAAGTGCTTCGACCTCAATACGCAGGCCTCCATCCCCGGCAAGCGTTAGTTCGAGAAAGCCTGCGCCATCTTCACCCTGCTTAAACGTAATCGCCATCAACGAAAGGATCATGTCCTTATCAGAGCGGTCAATACCTTGCGAGGCCACCCGCAAGACGTTGTCTACCACCAGCAAGGATTGCACCCGCTCAAAGGCCCGCCCCCGTTTGCGTGCTGCGTCTTCATCTTCCCAGCGGAAACGGTTCAATAGCAGGGCAAAACGGCGTTGGTCCGGCCGCCACGTCATTTCAGTGATCGGAAAAACCGCATCCTGCACCAGAGATGAGACTACCTGCAAATCGGCGTCGTCCAGTGCGCCAAGGTTCAGCGGTGCCTCGCGTCCATCTTCAAATGTTGCGTCATTGCTCACGAGTTATGAATCCGTTCAATATTTGCGCCCACTCCGGACAGCTTTCTAACCACATGCTCATATCCGCGGTCCAAATGATAGACTCGGCTGACTTTGGTTTCGCCTTCTGCCGCCAACCCAGCAAGAATAAGCGATACAGATGCGCGCAAATCCGTTGCCATCACCGGCGCGCCTTTTAGCTGTTTCACACCCGTTACGGTCGCCGTACCGCCCTGTACGTCAATCTGCGCGCCCATGCGCATCAGTTCCGGGGCGTGCATGAACCGGTTCTCAAATATTGTCTCTTCCAAAACGCTGACACCTTCGGCGGCACATAGCAGCGCCATCATCTGGGCCTGCAAATCGGTTGGAAATCCGGGGAACGGTTCTGTGGTGACATTGATGGCCTTGATATGGTCGTGACGTCGGCGCACGCTTAGGCCATGGTCCGTTTCGGTCACGTCTATCCCGGCCTCGTCCAGTTTTTCGCAAAATGCTCCGACCAGAGACATGCGTCCGCCAAGCAATTCAACCTCGCCGCCGCAAAACGCCGGGGCCAGCATATAAGTGCCCAGCTCAATGCGGTCTGTGACCACTGGGTGGGTTGCTCCGTTCAGCCGGTCAACGCCCTGAATGGTGATGGTGCTGGTGCCTTCGCCTTCGATCTGCGCGCCCATCTTCTGCAAGCATTCCGCCAAATCAACAATCTCGGGCTCACGCGCGGCGTTGTTGATTACGGTTGTGCCTTTGGCCAAAGTCGCCGCCATCAGTGCGTTTTCTGTGGCACCAACCGACACCAGCGGAAAATCAATCGTGCCGCCCTTTAGTCCTCCGGGCGCCTTGGCATGCACATATCCATCCTTAAGTTCCAACTCGGCCCCCAGCGCCTCGAGTGCGCGCAGATGCAGATCAACCGGGCGCGCGCCAATGGCGCAGCCTCCGGGTAGCGATACAATTGCATGACCATCGCGCGCCAGCATCGGGCCCAGCACAAGGATCGAAGCGCGCATTTTGCGCACGATATCATAATCTGCTGTGTGGTTGTTCAGATCATGGCTCGACATGGCGAGAACCTTGCCATCCTGCAGTTGGGTGACCTCGGCCCCCAATGAGCCCAAAAGCTCGCTCATGGTGGCAATGTCACTTAGTCGCGGTGCATTGGTCAGGGTTAGCGGCTCTTCGCTTAGCAAAGTTGCCGGCATCAACGTCAAACAGGCGTTTTTTGCCCCTGCAATTGAAATTTGCCCGCTTAAAGGGCCATTTCCCGTCACTATTATCGAATCCATCTACTCTAACCCTCGTTTTTGCCTGATTTGTCTGCTCCGCCTTCTGATCGCGCACGCGCCTGTGCCTTGCGGCGGGCCAAATTGGCCTTAAGCGCAGCCTTAAGCCTGTCATCACGACTTTGTGCCGCTTTCAGGTTCGACCGGGGGGTGGATTTATCTGCCATACAGCTTCTCTAGCGCAGCTAGCAAAAAGCGTCCAGATAGGCCTTGCGTGATCCGGCAATTGCGTCTAGTCACCCGCGCACGGTGTTGCCAAGCTATGTGGCGCTGAATTCGGGGCCCAGACCCCTCTTGCCTTGGGTAAATGCACTGGGTTAGGTACTGGAAAAGACAGGCTGTGGTAGCTCAGTGGTAGAGCACACCCTTGGTAAGGGTGAGGTCTGGAGTTCAATCCTCCATCACAGCACCATCTTTTCAATAAATTCGTTGTATAACAATAGTTTAGGCTTCGATATATCTTTTCAATCCACCCTTCCGTCCACCTAAGTGCCCTTGCCTTTGGTGCAACTCGTTGCAACGTTAGTACGATATGCTTCATCTGAGCGTGCGATAGCAAGTCTTGTGATCTATGATCGGCAGAAAACCTTCCACAACGCTTGTTGTGTCACTTAAAACTACCGCAAAGCCCGTCGTGTTACAAAATCGAATGAAATCCTCGCACAAGATGCTTTGTAGTCAAAAATTCTTCCACAACGCATCTTGTGTTGCAAAATCATCAAAATTTGTTGCATAAGGTGCGAATGCTGGTCAAAATCGGAGCTACGCAATGTCGATGAACATGAAAAACTACAATCTCGACAATGTTGTTGACTATCACTATGGATGCTTCCCGCCAAGTGAACTTGATCTCAGCCGCTTGATAGAACCCCTGACACGGGCACAGGACGCTATCTCACGCTATGATCAAATGCTGCTTTCACTCCCAAATAGTGAGCTTCTTCTAGCGCCGCTTCGTCAAAGCGAGGCAGTTATTTCTTCTCGAATGGAAGGCACGATCTCAACCGTGGACGAGGTCATGATCTACGAGGCAGAAAGCCAAGATGATGGAAAGCCCCGGCCAGTGCGGGAAGATGTCATCGAGGTATTTCTCTATACTACAGTGCTTCGCCGCGCTCAAACCGCAGTGGCTGAAGGCGAACCAATCAATGAAGGTCTGATTAAGAACGCGCATCGCCTTTTGTTGAGCTTTGGTCGCGGCGCGAGAAAATCGCCGGGTCAATACAAAGAAGAACAAAATTATGTTGGTGATGATCGACACAAAATAATCTACTTTAAACCGATCAGCCCATTACAGCTTCAACCTGCTATGCACGATCTGTTGAAGTTCATCGAGTTTTCCCCGATGTTGCATCTGTTCAAAGTGGGAATTGCGCATGTCGAATTTGAAGCGCTACACCCCTTTAACGATGGAAACGGACGAATTGGTCGTCTGTTAATAACACTTCTTCTATGGAAATTTGGCCTGATCCACAAACCTCATTTCTATGTAAGCGCGTTTTTTGAAACGCATAAGGATGAGTACATTGAATTGATGCGTGCTGTATCGCGGGATGATGACTGGACAAGCTGGACGGCCTTTTTTTTGAACGCCATCGCTGAGCAAGCCGAAAGTAACTTGCAAACAGTAAAGAAAATAACGGCGCTTTATGACGAAATGAAAGAACCATTTAGAGAGATGTCTGGTTCGAAATGGCATATTGCAGCTCAAGACAGCATTTTCGAGAACCCCGTTTTCAAAAATAGTCAACTGATTAAACGCTCCGGCATGCCCAAACACGTGGCAACAAGGATTACAAAGCTACTGTATGAAGGTGGAATATTGCGAGAGCTACACCCTGCAAGTGGACGTAGGGGAGCACTCTACATGTTTGAGCCATTAATGGAAATAGTGAGAGCATAAACGAAATGTTGAAACTGCTGCCATTTTCGGCCCGTGTGGCGCGTCAATTTCCTTGAAGCTGTGCATCCGAGAAGTCACTTAAAATCATAGCCAGTTCCCCGCACTACGACCATCGTAGAAGCGTTTCCGCTTGGCTAAGAACTGTATTGATCGCCGTAGGGGCCAAATCGGGCGGATAGCCTGTGGATCTGCGCAGATTCGCATAAATGTTGCACAATCTGCCTGCTCAGTATTATCGTAGGATGATATTACACCGGGGTTCTCCCGTTTTTTGGTTTTCATTGGTGGTTTGATCTAGATGGCTCTGGCTTGCGTTCTGATTTCTGACATCACCGGCAGTACGCAGCTTTATGAAGTGGAAAATACGACCACTGCCTTGACCCAGATCAGCACCGTACTTGCCCGAATGCGCCAGATTGTCGAACAAGCGAATGGACATTGTGTCAAATCGCAAGGCGACGATGTCCTAAGTTATTTCGCAAAGCCGGATGACGCGTTTCAGGCTGCCATGACGATGATTCATGAGGATTGGGATGGATCATTGTCGGTTCACGTTGGGCTGTATTACGGCGATATCCTAAGCCAAGAGGGCGATATTTACGGCCCCCCCGTAAACACGGCTGCGCGATTGGCTTCGCTGGCGAAACCGGGCGAGATTTTGCTGGGGGACGAATGCTTTGATTTGCTGCCCCCAACATCAAAGAGCCATCTTGCCCTGATTGGAGAATTGCCACTGAAGGGTAAAAAGGAACCGACTAGGGTTTATTCCTGCTCGGTGCTCGACATGTCCGAACAGACCGTTGTCTTTTCAAAGAAAGAAAACGACCGAGCCAGCCGTACAGAATCTGCGCGTTTTACCTTTCAGGGCAAGGTCTGGCAGATTGGCGAAGGTGAATCGCTGTCTATTGGTCGATCTGCTGAAAACGAAATCGTTCTGGATCAGGCTTGGATATCGCGCAAACACAGTGTTGTTTCGGTGCGCCGTGGACAGTTGGAATATACCGACCACAGCTCAACCGGATCTGTTTTGCAAACTGGGGATGGTAAGGAAATCACTGTCCACCGGCAGGCCACTCTTCTGAATGGCACTGGTGTGATCTATCTTGGCTCGGGTGCAAGTCTGGACAAATCCAGTGCCGTGTCTTTTGATACGCAAGACATGAGCATCCGTCTCGCCTAAGTTCACATTCAGCTTGGGTCACGCCAGTGATTGACCATTGGATAGCGGCGATCCAGCCAGAACGCCCGTTTGGTCAAACGTGCTCCCGGTGCAGACTGAAACCGTTTGTATTCGCTGATATAGATCAGATGCTCGACTTTTTTTGCTGTCGCCCGGTCAAACCCGGCGGCGACGCAATCCGCTATTGATCCGTCCTGATCCACCAGAATATCCAGTAGCGCGTCCAGTTCCGGGTAATCCGGCAGGCTATCGCTGTCTTTCTGGTCTTCTCGCAGTTCCGCGCTTGGGGGTTTGTCGATGACATTGGGCGTAATCACTTCGCCGACTGGTCCCTTCATCCAGTCGCGGTGATTGGCGTTGCGCCAGCGGCAGGTCTCAAACACGCGTGTTTTATAGAGGTCTTTGATTGGATTGTAACCGCCGGCCATGTCGCCATATATCGTGGCATAGCCCACAGACACTTCTGATTTATTGCCAGTGGTCAGCAACATTTCGCCAAACTTGTTGCTCATCGCCATCAGCAAAAGGCCGCGCAAACGTGACTGGATGTTTTCTTCGGCCAGCCCTGGTTCCTGGCCCTCAAACAACGGTGCCAATGTGTTGGTGATTGCTGCTCGTCCTTCGGCAATCGGCACATGGTCATAGCGACAACCCAACGCCTTGGCGACGGTTTCAGCGTCATCCAAAGACTCTTGTGAGGTGTACTCGGATGGCAGCATCACACAGCGCACATTGTCCGCACCTAACGCATCCACCGCGATCGTCGCGACAATCGCCGAATCAATGCCGCCAGACAGACCCAGCAGCACCTTTTTGAACCCGGTTTTGGCAATATAGTCACGCAATGAGATCACCATCACCCGGTAATCCTGTTCCCAATCATCCGGATGATTGTGTATTTCGCCTTCGATAGCACGCCAGCCCTCGGGGGTTCTTTCAAGATCGACATGAGTCACGGCGTCTTCGAACAATGGCATCTGGACCGCGAGTTTGCCGCCGGGGTTCAGCACGAACGAGCCGCCATCAAACACCTGATCATCCTGCCCGCCAAGCATATTCAAATAGATCAACGGCAGGCCGGTTTCGACTACTCGAGCCACCATATGGTTCAGCCGGGTTTCAAATTTGTTGCGGTAATAGGGCGAGCCGTTGGGCACCAACAAGAATTCGGCGCCAGTCTCAGAGAGCGTTTCAGCAACGTCTTCGTGCCAGGCATCCTCGCAAATTGGGCTGCCAATGCGGGTGTTGCCGACGGAATACGGTCCGCCTAGCGGCCCAGCATCAAAAATACGCACTTCGTCAAACACGGTTTCATTGGGTAAATGATGCTTTAGCGTTGTGTTGGCGATCTTGCCACCTTTGAGGACAAAATAAGCGTTGAACAGTTCAGTTCCTTCGACCCACGGCCCACCAATCGCCAGTGCAGGGCCATCGGCGCAATCTATGGCCAGTGCGCGCACTTCTTGTATGGCGGCGATGTGAAACGCAGGTTTCATCACCAGATCCTGAGCGTTGTAGCCAGTAATAAACATCTCGGGCAGCGCCACCAGATCGGCGCCTGCATCACGCCCCTGTTCCCATGCGGCGCGGGCCTTGGCGGCGTTGCCCGCCAGATCCCCGACAACTGGGTTAAGCTGCGCTAATGTCACTCGAAATCGGTCGGCCATGATGCTCTTTCACACTAAATCCTAACCCGCCATTTAACAGATCAACGGCCAAGGGAAAGAGATATGCTGCAAAAGACATTGCCCCCGCGCCCTCAGTCGCCTAATTTTGAGAGGCCTCGCATCTTTCGCGGTGGCCAATATGGCAG
>PIVL01000523.1 GCA_003354145.1 Paracoccaceae bacterium | reverse complement strand
CGTGCCACTCCGCATCTTCTCGAATTATCCCAATGCTATTGGCAACAATCGCGCCGACAGGGTGCCTGAATTAGAAAGGAAACCACAAATAGTTCAAACCTCGCCACAATCCTATCATAGTCCTCTATTCGAGTCTCGAGCCTGTATTTCGGCCAAATCGCAAAGGCAGCATTTTCCTGCACTGCGATCATTTGGGAAACCAAAATGCTACCTTGAGCGCGAACGGCCGATTTAGGGAAGAAACGCTGCAAAACCTACAAGGGTCACAAACGTCCGGTTTGGGTCGTTCGTGTCATCTGCAATAAGGGCGGGGAGCCGATCTTGGCTGCGCCGAAGTCGAATGACTGCTTAATGTTTCCGCCAGACTTCGCGTGGCGATTTACCTATCCATTTTCGGACGACGTGAACGAAGTCTAGATCGTTGGTGTATCCGGCCGACACCGCCCACGCAGTTCATTTCCAGGATGGTGACAAGGTGGGTCAGCCGATTTGGATTCCCAAATCCCATCAAGATGGATCCGTTCGAGCTGCCGAAGCATTTGCGACATTCCAAAAGCTGACGGGTGCCTGCCTTTATGGTATACTGCAAGCCATGACTACGTCCCATTCTCTATTGCGGTGGGTTGTCGTACTTTATTTGACACTTTCACCAATGGTAGTGCAGGCTGTTTGTCGGCAGGCTTTGGCGCTTGGGTTGGATGTGTCTGCTTCAATTGACAATGGCGAATTTGAGCTCCAGATGAAAGGCTTGGCCAAAGCCTTATTGGCCGAAGAAGTACAACGGGCATTTCAGGCATTTCCCGAAGCGCCAGTTCGCCTTTACGTGTTCATTTGGGCTGGCCAAGGTGGCCCTCTGACGATCTTGCCATGGACTGAGATTGAAAATGAGACCGATCTTGTTGAGGTTGCCAATGTACTGAACAGCCAAATTCGGCAGAGGTTTTCGTCTAAAACCGCGTTGGGTGAGGCAATGAATTTTGGTCGAAATGCTTTGCAGACCCAAAATGAATGCTGGCGCTTGACGCTGGATATATCTGGTGATGGAAAATCCAACACTGGTGTGAGACCGAGTGATTTTCGGCTGACCTCTTCACTGACCGATATAACGATAAATGCTTTGGCTGTTGGCCAGGAATACACGTTTCTACTCGGTGCCAGAGACAGAGATAACGCTGATCTTGTCGACTATTTTGAAACGAATGTCATTCATGGGCCTGATGCGTTTGTTGAAATCGCCATAGGTTTTCACGATTTCGAAGAGGCAATGGAACGAAAGCTATTGAAAGAATTGCATTTATTGTCAGTTGTATCGTTGGGGATGGAACCCCAAGAACTGTTTCGGGCAAGCAATCTGAAGAAAGCTGCTACCTCCCGCGGATACGGAGTGCCCGGAAAATGAACATTAGAATTAACATCAGGAAAAATAGTCCGACTATGTCACCAATAAGATAGGCGGCGTAGTCAGTGGGTGCGCTTCCGAAAGCGAAATTAGTGAGCAATGAAGTCAGAACAGAAATCACAACACCCGCTGCCATGATGCAAGGCCAACAGGGCTTTTGGTTCGGTTGTGCGGAAAGGTCCCATTTCAAAAGCTGAAACGCGTGGAACGTGGCTGCAGGGATGGTGATTGCGATCAGGATAGCGATTATGCGGCTTGGAGCAAAAACCCCAGTTCCCGCCACATAAAAAAAAACAAGAAATACTCCGGGAGCCAGTGCGACCACAGACCGCCACCCTAACAGCCAGGCGGAAAGTACCCGAACCCCGTGGGGTAGAAATAACAGACTGGCATGGCTTTGAAATTCAACAAAAAAGACGTTCTGAATTGGAGTTAAGATTTCAAATGTCGTAAAGAAAGCAGCGAGATACGCGACGGATACAGCAACAGATTCCTTCGCCAAGACCGGTAATGTCATCGCCGCGCCCTCCGAGCCGAACGAGTTACTATTTTGGTAGTTCTACAACGTACCAGCCCCGTCCGGCTGCGCTGCATTGAGTAAGATATCCCTTGAATACTA
>PIVL01000522.1 GCA_003354145.1 Paracoccaceae bacterium | reverse complement strand
AATTGATATTAACGGTTAAACTTATCTATTTTCATGCTTACATTTTTGTTTGTGCAAGTGACAGCTTCCGCGCTGACGCTGGATTTAGCACCCTCTCGCAATCAATCCCACCTAGTCAGGTTGGAGTTGACAAACCTGACGCTCAAACGCAAATGCGGCAGTACAAAGCCCTAGCGCGCTAGCGATAGCACCGACAACCGCCAAAACTTCAAGGGGTAGAAATGCCACAACAAACCCACCCAGGGCGCTGCCTGCGCCAATAGCGAGGTAAATAATTGAGCTATTTAGTGAAATGGTAAACGCGGTATTGCCAAGTTGTTGGCCGCCGAAAACCGCACCGCTACGGCGCAACTGTCCCCGACTGCGTCCTTGGTGTCCTGGATTAGCTCGCGCAGCAACCGCGTGCGATTTTCAAGACTCCCGCCATATTCGTCTGAGCGGGTGTTCATGCGCGGGTTAAGAAAGTTTGAAATGACATATTCGTGGGTGGCGTAAACGTAGACGATATCAAATCCGGCGTCTTTGGCGCGCAATGCGGCCCGGCGGTGCCAGCGACGGAAAGTTCTGATGTCGGTCTTGTCCATGGCCCGTGTTTGAAAGGGATGGCCATTTGAGTTGGGATAATAATCCAGATCCATCGCGACTTCGCGGATCAACGAGTTTGGCGCATGAATACCGCCATACCAAAGTTCGGCGCCTGCCAGCGCACCGTGTTCGTGAACTGTCGCGAACGGCCCAAACCTGCCGTTCACTTTCAACTAGTGTTGTTGCGTTGCAGCCCGCGTAAGATGGTGTATCGCGGCGGCTGCCATTTCGGATGCGGTATTTGGATTGCAGCCCCTTCATTTATGATGATGTGAACGGGGTCATCCTGGCCTTGAGCATCAAGGAGGGAATGGCGATTTGGCGTATTTCGTGGGTTTGGGTGTCTCGGTACAGGAGACTGCGGTGTGTATTGTCGATGAAGTCGGCAAGGTGATCTGCGAGCGCAAAGTCCCAACTGAGCCTGATGACATAGCTGTTTTGCTAACCTCGGTCGGCTGCGATTATGTCCGCGTCGGGATTGAGGCGGGACCATTGTCGCAATGGCTGGTGAATGGGCTGACTGAGGCGGAGTTGCCTGTCATATGCGTCGAGACACGGCACATGAAGGCGCTGCTCAAGGCCCAGCAGATCAACAAGAGCGATCGTAATGACGCTCGAGGGATTGCCCAGATGATGCGCGTGGGCCTGTTCAAGCCGGTGCATGTGAAGACGCTAGCCGCTCAAGAGCAACGCATGCTGCTGACCAGTCGCAAACTGCTCCAGCGCAAATTGCTCGACATTGAGTGCGACATGCGCGGTACGCTGCGCAACTTCGGCCTGAAGGTCGGTGTTGTCAGCGCCAAGAACTACGAAGCACGTATCCGCGAACTGGTTGATGGCTTTCCCAGACTCGCGGCGATTGTCGATCCTTTGCTGACAGTCCGGAAGGTTATGCGTCAGCAACTGGCAACTCTTCACAAGATGCTGCTCAATATAGTGCGCGACGATCCGGTATGCAGACGGTTCATGACAATGCCGGAGGTTGGTCCGGTTGTCGCACTCACCTATCGGGCTTCGGTTGATCAACCGCACCGCTTTGTGCATTCCCGGGATGTCGGTGCGCATGCCGGTCTGACGCCCAAGCGATACCAGTCCGGCGAGATCGACTATGACGGCGGAATCTCCAAATGCGGTGATGCCATGCTGCCGACCATGCTCTATGAGGCGGCACAATCGACTCTCACCCATTCCAAGAAATGGTCATGGCTCAAGTCATGGGCTATGCGGGTTGCACAGCGACGCGGCATGCGGCGCGCGACCGTCGCACTTGCCCGGCGCATTGCCGTCATTCTCCACCGCATTTGGATCGATGGCACCGACTTCCGCTTCAGCAACAGCGCTGCAAAGGCGGCCTGACAAACAGGCCGTGATCCCGAGATCTGCCTCGGCAGAATGATGTCCTCACGGGGACGACGGGTGGCATGAGTTCGCAATGGCTGCA
>PIVL01000209.1 GCA_003354145.1 Paracoccaceae bacterium | reverse complement strand
AGGCTCTAGCGCTGTGGTAGCGCCGACACCAACTGCCGCTGGCGGTACAGATATCATGGTACCAACCTTGGGCGAGTCAGTGACCGAAGCTACGGTTAGTACTTGGTTCAAGGCCGTTGTAGACACCGTCCCACAAGACGAAATGCTGTGTGAGCTGGAAACCGACAAAGTTTCCGTCGAGGTCCCCGCCCCCACAGGTGGAGTTCTCAGCGAAATCCTGGCGCCCGAAGGCTCTACTGTTGGGGCAGCTGCCAAACTCGGTGTGATTTCCGGCGCATCGGGCGCTGCAACATCTCCGGCACAAGTTCAGCAGGTGCCTGCTCAGGCTCATGCCGAATCCGCAGACGTCGAGAACGCCCCCTCTGCCAACAAAGCAATGGCTGCAGCCGGAATTGATCCGGCAACCATCAAAGGCACCGGTCGTGACGGGCGGATCATGAAAGAAGATGTCGCCAGCGCAGCGGTTCCTGCTACTGCACCCGCAGCCCCAGCACCGGCTCCCGCCGCCGCAATCCCCCGTGCTCCGGTCGCCGCAGACGATGCCGCCCGCGAAGAGCGTGTGCGTATGACCCGTCTGCGCCAGACCATCGCCAAGCGTCTGAAAGACGCGCAAAACACCGCGGCTATTCTGACCACCTATAACGAGGTCGACATGACCGAGGTGATGGCCCTACGCAGTCAGTACAAAGAGCAGTTTGAAAAGAAACACGGTATCAAACTGGGTTTCATGTCCTTCTTTACCAAAGCCTGCTGCCATGCCCTGAAAGAGGTTCCTGAACTAAACGCCGAAATCGACGGCACCGATGTAGTTTACAAGAATTTTGTTCATATGGGCGTTGCCGCCGGCACCCCATCAGGCCTTGTAGTGCCCGTAATCCGTGATGCTGATTCAATGTCATTCGCTGACATCGAAAAGGCCATCGCCGAAAAAGGCCGCCGCGCCCGTGATGGCAAATTGTCGATGGCTGAAATGCAAGGCGGCACTTTCACAATTTCCAACGGCGGCGTCTATGGCTCATTGATGAGCTCGCCAATCCTGAACCCGCCTCAGTCGGGCATTCTGGGCATGCACAAGATTCAAGACCGTCCGATGGCAATCAATGGTCAGGTGGTGATCCGCCCGATGATGTATCTCGCGCTCAGCTATGACCACCGTGTGGTTGACGGCAAAGGTGCGGTTACCTTCCTTGTGCGCGTCAAAGAGGTCCTCGAAGATCCACGCCGCCTGTTGATGGATCTGTAACCAACGGCGGCGGTAGCAGCGCCTCTAAATTTGTTAGTTTTCAGGAGATTAAAATGGCCAATTATGACGTCATCATCATCGGTTCCGGCCCCGGCGGCTATGTCTGCGCCATCCGCTGCGCACAGCTTGGCCTGAAAACCGCTGTTGTCGAAGGCCGTGACACGCTAGGCGGCACCTGCCTGAACATTGGCTGCATCCCGTCCAAAGCTTTGCTGCATGCCAGCCATATGCTGCACGAAGCAGAGCACAATTTCGCCGCCATGGGCCTTAAAGGCAAAAGCCCCTCGGTCGACTGGAAACAGATGCTCACCTATAAGCAGAATACCATCGACACCAATACCAAAGGCATAGAATTCCTGTTCAAAAAGAACAAGATAGACTGGCTCAAGGGTTGGGGTTCTATCCCCGCTGCCGGGCAGGTCAAGGTCGGGGATGAGGTGCATACCGCCAAAAACATCATCATTGCAACCGGATCTGAACCGTCATCGCTTCCCGGTGTCGAGGTCGACGAAAAGATCGTCGTCACCTCTACTGGTGCGTTGGAACTGGGCAAGGTTCCCAAGAAACTGGTCGTAATAGGCGCCGGCGTTATCGGCCTTGAACTGGGCAGCGTCTATTCCCGCCTCGGGGCCGAAGTGACCGTGATAGAGTACCTGACCGCCATCACTCCCGGCATGGACGCCGAGGTGCAAAAAACTTTTCAACGTACTCTCAAGAAACAGGGGCTCAAATTCATCATGGGGGCTGCAGTCCAAAAGACTGAGGCCAGCAAAACCAAGGCCAAAGTCACATATAAACTGCTGAAAGACGACAGCGAACATGTGATTGACGCCGATACGGTTCTGCTCGCCACAGGGCGCAAACCGTTTACCGACGGGCTTGGGTTGGATGCACTTGGCATCAATATGACCAAACAGGGCCAGATCGATGTTGATGCACATTGGCAAACAAATGTCTCCGGCATCTATGCCATTGGCGATGCGATCAGGGGGCCAATGCTGGCCCACAAAGCCGAAGACGAAGGCATGGCCGCCGCTGAACAAGTGGCTGGCAGACAGGGCCATGTAAACTACAACGTCATCCCGGGTGTTATCTATACTTGGCCCGAGGTCGCCAATGTCGGCGAGACCGAACAAACCCTCAAAGACCAGGGACGCGCCTATAAGGTTGGCAAATTTCCGTTCATGGGCAATGGTCGTGCCAAGGCCAACTTTATGTCCGATGGTTTTGTTAAAATTATTGCTGACAAAGAAACTGACCGCATTTTGGGCGCCCATATCATCGGCCCCGCAGCGGGAGAATTGATTCATGAAATTTGTATGGCCATGGAATTTGGCGCATCAGCCGAAGATGTGGCCCTGACCTGCCACGCTCATCCTACTTATTCTGAAGCCGTGCGCGAGGCGGCATTGGCCTGTGGCGATGGTGCGATTCACGCCTGATGCGAGGACGCCCATCGGGCGGATGAGCGGCGTCGTTACCGGCGTCGCCAAATCTTAACGAACTCCGTCCGGGTCAAAACCCGCTTCACGCATCAATGCGTTTGATTTCTCTTCCACCACGCGCTCAAGTTCAGTCATGAAGGCGTCTCGCGACAAATCCGGCGCAATCGGGTCCAGAAATTCGATTACCGCAACACCCGGGCGGTGCATGATCCCACGGCGTGGCCACATCACGCCGACATTGGTCGCCACCGGAACACAGGTTTGTTCCATATCCTTATACAGAAGCCCGACCCCCACTTTGTAAGGGGCTTTGACACCCGGTAGAACCCGCGTGCCCTGTGAATAGATAATGAGTTGCCCGGCCTCCTGAGCGCCGCTTGTTACATCTTTCAACATCTGCTTGATCGCAGCCCCGCGCTTGCTCCGGTTCACCGCCACACAGCCCAGCAACTTGGCATACTGGCCAACCACCGGTGTCCACAGAATCTCACGTTTGATGATGAATTTTGCGCTTGGTAGCGCAGTGAAAATCATCAACGCATCCAGAAACGACTGATGCTTAGCAGCAATCAAAACACCGTCAGTTGGCGGCGTGCCGCGCACTTCGGTCCGGATGCCAACCATCCAGCGCGCCGTCCAGAATGCCCATCGCGAATAAGTTTTACAACAGACACGCGCACCGGTTCGACTGAACAAAGCCCAGGGTGCAAACAGAAGCCCAATCACCGGTATCATCAGATAGACTTGGGTCACAAACAACAGCGACCGCACCCATTGCACAGCATCTTTCATTAACTCAACTCTCCCAATGTGCGCCGCGCAGCGATCCACGTTGCCAGAAAGGATACACTTGCGCCAAGTATCGGTATCAGCACCGGCCAAAGCCAACCTGCGCCCTGAAATCCCAGCCCGGTTAGAAAACCACCCTCGTCCGAGGCTTCGGGCAATAGAAAAATTCCCAGCACCCCCAGTGCCATTCCAACAGTCGCACCAATCAAAGCCCTAAGAGTAAAGCGCCGCACAAAGGCCTGTGCAATGTAGCGGTCGCGTGCTCCCACCAGACGTAAGACTTCGATGACCTGACGATTTGCGGCCAACGCAGCATGGGCGGCCAGCGTTATCATTGCAGCAGTCGCCCCCGCGATCAGCAGGATCGACACCAGCCCCAATCTGCGAAGACTGTTTGCTGCCTTAACTAGTGGCTGCCGCCAGCGCGTATGGTCGTCAAGAACCGCGCCGGGTACTTCGCCACTTAAACGCAGACGAAGGCCAGCCGCATCATAACTCGGATCATCCTGAATCACTTCGATTAATTGTGGTACAGGCAGGTCCTCCAATGGCAAATCCGCCCCGAACCAAGGCAAAAGCAGGGCTGCCTGTTCTTCTTCGGTCAGGGCGCGCGCGTGCGCGACACCTGGGGTTTGCCGCAAAATTTGTAGCGCAGCCGCGGTTTGCGCGGCTCGTTGATCTGCAGGTGCATTAATCCGCAAGGTTGCACTGCGGGCCAACTCCTCCGCCCAGCGATCGGCCAAACGCCCAGAAGCCAGAGACAATGCCAAAGCAAATACCGCCAGAAAGGCCATTGCTCCGGAAACAAATAGTGTCAGTTGTGCTGTAAACCCACTTGGCGGTACCACTCGGTCCGCTTGCGGGTCGCCCAGAAGGAAATTACGGATTGTTCCCTTGCTCACAAATCCGCCCCCGCCAGTTGCAAACGTCGGTTTGAAATGCGCAGCACCCTCGCCTGAACCTGACTTTTCGCTGCGCGGATCAAAGCCAGATCATGACTGGCAATCATTACGGTCTTGCCCATTTTGTTCAGCTCGATCAGCAATTGCAGCAGGCGCTGTGACATTTCCCAATCGACATTGCCGGTTGGCTCGTCCGCCAATATCACATCTGGTGACATGATAACCGCACGAGCCAATGCAGCACGTTGTCTCTCGCCTCCGGATAGTTCCGGTGGCAAAGCATCGGCGCGGTCAGACAATCCGACCCAGCTTAGCAATTCGTTCAGGTTTTCACTTTCCTGCGCGGGGTCACGCCCAGACACAGTCATGGGCAGCGCGATATTGTCCGCGACCGGCAAATGATCCAGAAACCGGCAATCCTGATGCACCACACCAACACGTCGGCGCAGCATTGCCATCTGGTCTCTGTCCAATTTGCGCAAATCTTCGTCAAAAACCTTCACACTTCCAGAGGTCGGCAGCAGGGCCCCGTAACACAGCTTCATAAATGTGGTTTTCCCGGACCCTGACGGGCCAGTCAGAAAATGAAATGACCCGGCTGACAGCTTCAGCGACAAGTCACTGAGCAGCTCTCCTCCGCCGTAATTATAGGCCACGTTTTCAAGCTCGATCACGGTTGCCCCCCGACATCATAGCCTGTGTTGTGCCTCAGCCCAGTCCTAGTTTCAATGCCAAGCAGCAACAGTGCGAAAAGAACATGATGCAAAACAGGCGCTATTCGCACTTTTTCGAACCGTTGCAATTACATATGCTGTATAGATCCTGAAAAGACCAATGACAGTGAAAGCGATCCGGAGCGAAAGAAAATGCGTCTGACTTGTCCAAATTGCGATGCACAGTACGAAGTGCCGGATGAGGTTATCCCGTCCGAGGGCAGAGATGTGCAGTGTTCAAACTGCGGAGATACCTGGTTTCAGAGCCACGCCGACTCTCCAGACCCAATCGAGGCGGCACCTGAGTATGCGCCCGTCTCTGGCGACGAAGATAGTCAAGTTGACATAGAAGATACCGACGCGCCAAAGCCAGAAACGCATTTGCAAGAAGAAGAACCTCAGCAAGATCCTGCGCCCACGCAGACTCATCTGGATTCATCCGTCAAAGACATATTGCACGAAGAAGCAGCGCTTGAGGCGCAAATCCGGGCTGAAGAGTCAGGCAATAGTATTGAAAGCCAGTCAGATTTGGGGCTGGACGACATAGTCGGCGAATCTGAACGTCGCGCCCAAGAGGCACAGGATCGGATGGCCCGCATTCGTGGCACCGAATCCGAGCCTGAGACCCCTGCCGAAGCTGACCCGATCAGTGTACCCGGTTCCAGACGCGGCCTGTTGCCCAATATCGAAGAGATCAATTCAACCCTGCACGCCGATGGCGACAAACCAGACGTCTCGACCGCTGTTGGCCCGGTTTCAGTCAGCGCCAAAACCAAACGCAAAAGTAGCTTCACGCGCGGATTTGCAGCGGCGATCGTGATCGCGGTAGTGTTGGCGATGGTTTATTTGAACGCCCCTCGGATCGCGCAGAACTTTCCACAGGTTGATCCTGCACTAAATGCCTATGTGGCTGGTGTTGATAAGACACGTTTGTGGTTGGATAACAAAATAGGCGATTTGATCCCGAATAACAGAGAGTAGCAAACCAAGCCGGGTATGTTAGATTCAGGTTCGCTTACCATAGTCTGCAGCTAAAACCGATCCAGCAACCTTCTTAAGTAATCCAGTTCGATTTCGGGGCGTTCACCTTCGCCCGAACGACGGCGGATTTCATCCAAAAGCTCGCGCGCGCGGCGATACACGTCCTCGCCCTGCAAAAGGTTTTCATCAGTTCCAACTGAACCTTGCGATCCCTGATCACGTCCCAGCGGATCCCGGTTTTGCGCTTGCATATCGCCTTCTTGCGCACCCTGCCCCTGTTGGTTTTGCTGTTCTTGCGCCATCGCCTCGCCCAGTGACCGCATCCCGTCGCGCAGTGCTTCCATAGCTTCGGATTGCTGGTCGATGGCGCCTGCATAGTCATTCTGGCGCAATGCATCTTCGGCGCTGTCCATTGCTTGTCCCGCCCGGCCCAGCGCGTCACGGGCAGCGTCGCCTTCAGGCGTTCCCGCCCCCGGTAGATTGCCCTGCTGGCGGTTCAGTTCATCACGCAAGGCCTGTTGCCGGTCGGCCAGCGACCCCTCGTCACCGCCGCCTTGTTGTTGTCCTTCTTGTTCGCCATCACCTTGACCACGACCACCCTGCCCTTCGTGGCTTTGACCCCGACCCTGACCACCACTTCGCCCTTCGTTACCTTGACTTTCACCTGCCTGAGCACCCGGATTGAACTGTTCTTGCAAATCGCGGAATGCCTGATCCGACAATCCCTGTTGTTCGCGCAATGTATCAGCCAGACCTTCCATGGCCTGCTCGCCTTCGGACTGGCCACTTTGACCCGGCGCGTTAGTGATGCGCATGTTTTCCATCAGTTCTTGCAGCTCTTGAAGGGCCTGTTCGGCCTCGGCCATGCGGCCCTGTTCCATCAGTTCCTGAATGCGATCCATCATCTTTTGCAGATCGCTTTGGGTCATCTGCATCGAATTTGGAGGCAGGTTCTGGTCATCCATCACCTCACCGTTTTCCTGCGCCTGTCGTGACAATTGCCGCATGTAATCATCGCTAGCCTGACGCAATTCCTGCATCAGCTCGGCAATTTCCTGATCACTGGCACCGTTGCGCATCGCCTCACTTAGCCGTTCCTGGGCCTGCCGCAGACGTTCCAGCGCATCGCCAAGGTCACCATCTTCCAATAGGATTGCCAGATCCCAAAGTGCCTGGGCAATTTCGTCCCGCTGGGCAGGTTTAAGATCGTAACGTGTCATCGTTTCCAACCGTCGCAAGATCACGCGAAGCCGCAAATAGGCAATTTCTGAACGAAACACTCCTTCGGGGCGATGTGAAATGGCACGCAAAATTTGTGCGGCGCGCGGCGCGTTCACTCGAGTCCAAAGCAGATCACGGCGCTGCTCCATGATCGCGTTGGCCATCGGATCAAAAAACCGACGCGCAGGCAGAGTTGATGCAAACCCTTCGGACTCGGTGCTGAGGGCGGCAGCATCCTCAACCTCTAGCGTAAAGATCACCGGCAGATTGGCCCACGGATGTTGTGAGAAATCTTCGATCAGTTTTTCCGTGAATTCGCGGCGATCACCGGAAATTGGCATTGGCAATTCAACAGTGATTTCGTCGCGCGGTTCCGGGTCAACCAGCAGCCCGTGACGGCGACTGATCGCATCCAGATCCAGCGTAATTCGTGCCGTCCCCGTAACTACGCCATAATCATCGCTGGCCGTAAACGGTAAGCTCATTTGCCCGCCCGCCTGTGCCTCGGCCTGACCGGTCACGGCGATTTGCGGCGCAGTATCGGCGATCACATCAACTGCCCAGGCCTGCCCTCCGGTCCCGTCGACACGCAAATCACCGTTTTGGTTGACGGAAAATCCCTGCGCAGGGTCTGATGCTGGCGGCAAGTCACCGATCCGACCCGACACGGTTTCCGCCAGCGTCAATGCACCCAGTTCGCCATAAAAACGCAAAGTTACGCGGCTGCCTTGTGGCACGCGTAACGTTTCTGTGGTGATGTCGTTCAGATAAAGCGTTGGCAATCCAGTATATCTGGGCGGTTCTACCCAGCCTTCCCAACTGGGCCCACCTGCGGCCAATACAGCCGCACCCGGGGTCAAATCAGTCACAGATCCAACCCGCAGGATCGAGCCGAACAGCAAGGCGACGGTCAATGCCACCAAGGACGAATAACGCAATCCATAAGGGTCACGACTGGAC
>PIVL01000208.1 GCA_003354145.1 Paracoccaceae bacterium | reverse complement strand
GCTCATGTCTCGGAACTGGTCGACGATTCGCTTGGAATGAGGCGTACAGAGGTGCGCAGCACCCATGGCGACAGCCATCTGGGACATGTCTTTGATGATGGACCCATCGATCACGGAGGCTTGCGCTATTGCATTAACTCGGCCTCACTGCGCTTTGTCCCTCGTGCCGAAATGGAGGCCGAAGGCTATAGTGACTATGTTGATCAAGTCGAGGATGTATCATGAGTAATTCTGAACGCGCTGTACTGGCAGGTGGGTGTTTTTGGGGCATGCAGGACCTGATCCGCAAGCACCCGGGCATCTTGTCCACCCGTGTAGGATATACTGGTGGCGATGTGACCAATGCCACCTATAAAAACCACGGAACCCATGCAGAAGGCATCGAAGTGAACTTTGATCCCGCTGTGCTGAGTTATCGCGAGCTGTTAGAACTGTTTTTTCAGATCCACGACCCCACGACGATAAACCAGCAGGGCAATGATCGAGGCCTTAGCTATCGCTCTGCAATTTATTTCGAGGACGATGCCCAGCAAGCCGTTGCCATCGACACCATTGCCGACATCGAAGCCTCTGGCATCTGGCCGGGAAAAGTTGTCACCGAAGTCGAACCCGTTGGTGATTTCTGGCAAGCAGAACCCGAGCATCAGGATTACTTGCAACGCTTACCTAATGGCTATACCTGCCACTTTCCTCGCCCTGACTGGGTACTACCCAAGCGCGCCAAGGCGTCCTGACGCCCAGCGCGCGGCATCCGCAACAGTTGGGTCCGCGTCATTGGTCAATCCTTGCGCAACGCTGCGCAAGGAGACGTCTTTTGAGTTACCAATCGCATAAAGTACATTGCGTATGAACCGATCCCGGCCAATGCGTTTGACCGCTGATCCAGAAAACAGCGCCCGAAATCCCGCGTCGTCCAACAATGCCAACTCTGCCAGTTTGGGCGCCAAAAGCTCGTCGCGTGCTGCATAACGAATATCGCTCGCGGCTACCGCGAACTTGTTCCAGGGACAGGCCGCAAGGCAATCATCGCATCCATAAATGTGATTGCCCATCAATGCCCGCAGGTCCTCGTCGACCGGGCCATTATGCTCAATCGTCAGATAGGAAATACAACGCCTGGCATCCAGTTGATAAGGTGCTGGAAACGCATCCGTCGGGCATACATCCAGACAGGACCTACATGATCCACAGTGATCGACCTCAGCCGGGTCCACAGGCAAATCCAACGTGGTAAACACCGAACCGATAAAGGCCCAGTTGCCCCAGTCCTGACTAACCAGATTGCTATGTTTGCCCTGCCAGCCCAGCCCAGCCGCCTGCCCCAATGCTTTTTCCGGCACCGGTGCAGTATCAACAAAGACTTTCACTTCGCATGCCTGTTCAGCGATCAACCAGCGCGCCAACCGTTTAAGGCGCTTTTTGACCATGTCATGATAATCCCGGTTCTGCGCATAAACCGAAATCGCCCCCCTGTCTGGCTGCCCTAGCACATCTCTGGGATCATGTTCAGGCGCATAGCTTTCAGCCAGCATGATGACCGACCTCGCCTCGGGCCACAAAGCCGCCGGATCACCCCGCCAATGGGTGCGCTCGGCCATCCAACCCATTTGGCCGTGATACCCGGCCTCAAGAAATGCCGACAACCGTCTTGGAACCTCGGGTACATCCCAAGGGTGACAAATGCGGGCAGCCACAAACCCTTCGGCCAACGCTTGCGTCACAAGCCGGGATTTTAGCGACTCATTCATGATTCTTTTGCTCGGTCATATCCGGGGGGGGGCCAGACAAGCCCCCAGCAACAATTGGGGTTTAGAAATCCAGATCAGCATAATGTGGTGGCTGCCGGAACCCCGGCACCTGATCGGCCAACAACGACCGGAACGCAGGTCGCGATTTAATTTTGGCATACCAATCCTTGACCACGGAACTGCGATTCCAGTCTACATCCGAGATGTAATCCAGTGACGACAAATGCGCCGCGGCGGCAAAGTCAGCCAATGTCATGTCATTCCCGGCCAGCCAACGGCGATGATCCAGCAGCCATCCCATGTAATCGAGATGATATTTGATCGCCTTGGCCCCGTCCTTGACATTCCGGCTATCGGGATAACCCGACCCCATGACTTTCTTATTCACCCGCTCATACAGCAGTTTAGACGTCACTTCGTTATGAAACTTGTCATCAAACCACCCCACCAACCGACGAACTTCGTATCGGGCTTCAGGCTCAGTAGGCATCAGTGACGGGCCGGGGCGCGTCTCTTCGATGTATTCGCAGATCGCCGCGCTCTCAGCCATCCACTTACCGTCCAGCTTTAAAACGGGAACCTTGGCAGCAGGATTCCGACGCAGAAAATCCGGATCCCCTTCCCAATAGCGTTCTTCGACCAGCTCAACCTCGATCTTTTTCTCGGCAAGAGACAGCCGCACTTTGCGACAGAATGGGGACAGTGGGACGTGGAACAGGCGGGCCATGATAATCCAGCTAAACAAACAACTCAGTTACCAATGCCCCGGCACGGCGCGGTTTTCAATCCTCGAAACACGAAGCGCGGCCATCTGCGCGGATGGTGGCCGCACCATCAACGATCGCGCGGGCCTTGCGTTGCAGCCTGGCTGAGGGGTGTTCTGCCGATCTTTTGCGTGGTGAAGGCAGCGCTGCGGCAATCAACGCAGCCTGGCGCGGCGATAATGAACCGGGTCCGACACCAAAGAACTTTCGGGATGCTGCTTCGACGCCAAATACGCCTTCGCTCATCTCGGCGACATTCAGATACACTTCGATAATGCGTTGTTTTGACCACAGAATTTCAACCGCCGGTGTGATTGCGGTTTCAAGTGCCTTGCGTATCCAACTGCGACCCTGCCACAGAAACACGTTTTTGACGACTTGCTGGCTAAGTGTCGATCCGCCGCGTCCGCCACCTTCTTCTAGTGCTGCTCGGATCGCTTGCACGTCAAACCCCCAGTGCAGACAGAAATTGGCATCTTCTGCTGCCACAATTGATCGCGCCATTACAGGTGCAATATCGTCAAAGGGCACCCACTCGCGATCAACTGAACCCAACCGCCGCGATTCTGCCCATATTGTATAGGTGATCGGTGGATTAACCACCGAGAACAAAACCACCAGTGCCAATACGAAAACAATAATTATAGAGGTGCCGCGCAAGGCAATAAACCCGAGCCAACGCAAAGGCTTGGGCCAACGCCGGGATTTGGCCTTTTTGGCTGGGGCCTTGGATTTGGTTTTGGATTTTGCCATACCAAATCTATAGGCACAGCGACACGGTCAGGAAAGCGTGGAAGCCGCGAAAACGCTGAAAAAATGACTTTCGGTCCAGATGCCCTCTGATTGATCAATACACGGCTAACAAATCCAAGGTGGAAAAAGATACATTTTGACCTTCCGCACCACATTCTGGCACGGAAGGTTGTACTAGCGTTGTTATTCCGCCGGTAGTGCTGCTTGTTCCAGCGACAAAGGCGCTGGCAAATGGACCAGCATCTCTTTCGGGCAGACCTGAAGGAAATTGGCAATTTCCATATCCCAATGGCGCAAGATGTCAGAGGCTTTGCGGCTGTTGGTTTCGGTGACATGGCGTTCCATCAAAGTTCTCAGCTCGGCTAGCCAATGATCAACCGTTACCGGGCAAGTCACCACAGTTTCCATGTTCATCAGGGTTTTCGCATTCCCGTGCGGGTCATAAAGATAGGCCATGCCTCCGGTCATACCAGCACTAAAGTTGGCGCCGATTTCGCCAAGGATCACCGCTACACCCCCGGTCATGTATTCACAGCCGTTTGATCCGCAACCTTCAACCACGGTCGTGGCACCACTATTGCGCACCGCAAACCGTTCACCTGCTCGACCAGCAGCAAACAAAAAGCCTTTGGTGGCGCCATAAAGAACCGTATTGCCGATGATAGTGTTGTCAGACGCAATCAGAGGGCTGATCTGTGGCGGGCGCACGACAATCGTGCCTCCTGACAGGCCTTTGCCAACATAATCATTGGCGTCCCCGGACACTTCGAGTTTTAGGCCCGCTGCCAAAAATGCCCCCAATGACTGCCCAGCAGAACCTTGCAGTTTCACCGTCAGATGGTCTGGTTGCAGCGAGTTGTTCATACCGAACTTTTTCACAATCAGACTCGACGTGCGGGTGCCAACGGTACGGTGGGTATTTTGTACGGCGTAGGACAGCTGCATTTTTTCGCCATCTTCAAGGAACCGTGCCGCATCGCGAACGATTTCAGCGTCCAGAGTGTCTGGCACTTCGTTGCGACCGCGGGCGCGGTTGTAAACGATGTCCGATGCGCCATCGACGGTGATCAGCAGCGGGTTCAGATCCAGATCGTCAAGATGCGCCGATCCACGCGACACCTGCGCCAGCAAATCCGCCCGTCCAATAATATCGTCCATCGATCGTGCGCCAATTTCTGCCAGCAATTCACGCACTTCCTGTGCATAGAATGTGATCAGGTTCACCACTTTGTCGGCGGTCCCGCTGAATTTGGTCCGCAGGTATTCATCCTGTGTACACACGCCAACAGGACAGGTGTTGGACTGGCACTGGCGCACCATAATACAACCCATCGCAATCAGGGCGGCTGTGCCGATACCGTATTCTTCGGCTCCCATCATGGCCGCCATGATAATGTCACGACCGGTGCGTAAACCGCCATCGGTACGCAAAGTCACACGATCGCGCAGCTTGTTCATCGCCAGAACCTGATGCGCCTCAGTCAGCCCCATTTCCCATGGCAACCCGGCGTATTTGATCGAGGTGGCAGGGCTGGCTCCGGTGCCGCCGTTGTGACCGGAAATCAGGATCACATCGGCCTTGGCCTTGGCCACGCCAGCGGCAATCGTGCCAACGCCGGATGACGCAACCAGTTTGACCGTCACCTTGCAGCGAGGGTTGATCTGTTTCAGGTCGTAAATCAGCTGCGCAAGATCCTCGATACTATAGATATCGTGGTGCGGAGGGGGCGATATCAACGTCACACCTTTGGTCGACAGTCGCAATCTGGCAATCAGATCGGTCACTTTCATGCCTGGCAATTGGCCACCCTCACCGGGCTTGGCGCCTTGCGCCACCTTGATTTCCAGTTCTTCACACTGGTTCAGGTATTCCGCTGTAACGCCAAAACGCCCCGACGCCACCTGTTTGATTTTGGCGCTGGGATTGTCCCCATTGGGTTCAGGTACAAAATGCGCCGGATCTTCGCCGCCTTCGCCGCTGTCGGATTTTGCTCCGATCCGGTTCATGGCCACGTTCAGGGTTTTATGAGCCTCAGGCGACAGTGCACCCAGTGACATTCCCGGGGTCACGAACCGCTTGCGGATCGAGGTGATGCTTTCGACTTCTTCAATCGGCACCGATTTGCCCAAGGGCTTGATCTTTAGCAAATCCCGCAGATGGATCGGCGGATTGCTTTGCATTTTTGCCGAATACTGCTTCCATAAATCAAACGATGCACGGTTACAGGCCATCTGCATCATATGCATTGATGTGGCTTCCCAGGCGTGGGTCTCCCCTGTATTGCGGGATTTGTAAAAGCCACCAATGGGCAGAACGTCCAAGCCAGAATTCCATCCGAGATGGTGAACCTCTTCGGCCTTGATCTGAATACCGCTGACACCAATGCCGGAAATCCGGCTGGTCATGCCGGGGAAATACTCGGCACACATGGCACGGCTTAGGCCAACGGCTTCAAAGTTCAGACCACCGCGATAGGACGAAACTACTGATATCCCCATCTTGGCCATGATCTTTAGCAGCCCCTGATCAATAGCCGCGCGATAGCGTGCGACTGCATCAGTCAAGTTGCCTTCGATTAATCCCCGTTCAATTCGGTCGGCCAGAGAATCTTCGGCCAGATAGGCATTCACCACAGTCGCGCCGCACCCAATCAGCACCGCAAAATAGTGCGGATCAATACATTCAGCGCTGCGTACATTCAACGAGCAGAATGTACGCAAACCGTTGCGTGTCAAATGGCTGTGAACGGCAGAGGTTGCCAATATCATCGGCATCGCCACGCGTCCCGGACCCGAGAAATGGTCCGTCAAAACCAGATGCCCCGCACCTGAACGCACAGCATCTTCGGCTTCGGATCTGACACGCTCCAAATTGCTACTCAACGTCCCCGAACCAACCTCGAATGTGCAGTCAATTTCAGTCAATGGCGCATTGAATTGCGTGGTCAGCACATCCCACTGGGCATTACCGACAAAGGGACTTTCAAGCACAACAATCTCGGTTTGGGTGCTGTCTTCGTCGAGCACATTTTTCAGATTCCCGAAGCGTGTCTTAAGGCTCATCACACGGAATTCGCGCAGTGAATCAATTGGTGGGTTGGTCACTTGGCTAAAGTTCTGCCGGAAATAATGGCTGAGAGGGCGATACATTTTAGACAGCACGGCCGATGGCGTATCATCGCCCATTGAGGCCAACACTTCCTTACCGTCTTCTGCCATTGGTGCGAGAATCTGTTCCAGTTCTTCAATGGAATAGCCGGCCGCAATCTGACGCTTACGCAGTTCTTCTCCGGTGAACATCGGCTTTTCAGTGACCCCGGCCAGTACAGCATCGGCGTCGTTAATTCTGCCAACCCATTCGCCAAATGGCTGGGCTGCGGCCAAACGATCCTTGATTTCAGTGTCGTGGAACAGTTTGCCCACCTTCATGTCCACGGCAAGAATTTGCCCTGGCCCCAATGCGCCTTTTTCCAGCACATTGGATTCGTCAATTGGCACCATTCCAGCCTCAGACCCGGCAATCAACAGGCCATCGCCCGTCACCACATAGCGCATCGGCCGCAACCCGTTGCGGTCCAGCCCGGCGCAAACCCAGCGCCCGTCGGTCATTGCAAGCGCAGCAGGGCCATCCCATGGCTCCATCACCGAATTGCAATAGGAATACATATCGCGCCATGCTTCGGGCAATTCGATCGCCTGTTTGGACCAGCTTTCAGGCACCAGCATCGTTTTGGCCATTGGCGCATTGCGCCCGGCGCGAACCAGCATTTCAAACACCGCATCCAAAGCAGCAGAATCGCTGGACCCGCCAGAGATTACGGGTTTGATATCCTCAGCCATATCGCCAAAGGTCGCTGATGCCATCCGAATTTCGTGGCTTTTCATCCAGTTGACATTGCCCTTAAGCGTGTTGATCTCGCCGTTATGCGCCAGCATGCGGAACGGCTGTGCCAGCCACCATTGCGGGAATGTGTTGGTCGAATAACGCTGATGGTAGATCGCAAACGCACTGATAAAACGCTCGTCCATCAGGTCAGGGTAAAACACCGCAACCTGCTCGGCCAGCATCATGCCTTTGTAGATGATCGAGCGGCAAGACAGCGATGCAATGTATAGCTCATTGATACCCTCAGCCGCCGCGGCCTTTTCTATCCTGCGACGGATGACATATAGTTCTCGCTCAAAGGTATCTTCGTCGACATCTTTGGCGTTCGATATGATGATCTGTTCAATTTCTGGCCGGGTCGCATTGGCCTTTTCACCCAAACAGGTCACATCCACCGGCACATGCCGCCAGCCATAGATGGCATAACCCATCCGCAACACTTCGGTTTCGACAATCGTCCGGCAGGTTTCCTGCGCGCCAAAATCGGACCGCGGCAGAAACACTTGCCCCACAGCAATCAGCCGATCCATGTCCGGGGTGTGCCCTGTGCGTTCGATCTGGTCGTAGAAGAACCGAAGCGGAATCTGGACATGAATGCCAGCGCCATCGCCGGTTTTGCCATCAGCGTCCACCGCACCCCGGTGCCAGATTGCTTTAAGCGCATTAATGCCAGCCTCAACAACAGAGCGGCTTTTCTTGCCATCAATCGACACGACCAGACCAACGCCACAGGACGAATGCTCATCCTCAGCACGGTAGAGACTATTTTCAGACATGAAGGCCCGCTTGGCTTCTTCCGAGGCTTTCCAGTTTTGATCGCATTCAGTCATGTCTCTATTCTCCTTCCGGGGGCGCGAATTGTGCCATCACTTCGGCGCCGGTCATCTTTTGGGTGTCCTCTGCATACGAAAACGCAGGGTTTCTCACATCTACGAAAATCTCAGTTTTCAACGTCATGCCGCTTGGATCGTCCAGCAATCCAACAGGGACATGGTAGGTGCCGCCATAGGGGCCCGGGCTGGTCACACGATACCAAACTCCAGAGCCACATTTGTCGCACCAGCTACGTTCGGCCCACTCAGACGACTGATACGTTTTTACGTTTTCTATGCCGTCAAT
>PIVL01000207.1 GCA_003354145.1 Paracoccaceae bacterium | reverse complement strand
GATTCCAACCTCCCCTCAATCTGCTGTTTTTATCGGCAATGAATCACTTCTCATTCAATGTGCAGAAATCTGGATGGCCTCTGGGCATTCGGTTTCAGCCCTTGTCACAAGGGTACCTGAAATTGCGAATTGGGCGCGAGAAAAATCGATTGCGGTCATTGAGGCTGATAGCGATTTGAACGCACATTTGTCTCCTTTGACTTTTGATTGGCTGCTTAGTGTTGCCAACCTCGACATGATTCCATCCAAGGTTCTTGAAACCGCGCAACGGGGCGCGGTCAACTTTCATGATGGACCGTTGCCGCGTTATGCTGGGTTAAACGCGCCTGTCTGGGCACGTCTTGCGGGAGAGAAAAATCACGCAATAACGTGGCATTTGATGGCGAAAGGTGCTGATGTCGGCAATATCTTGGTCCAACAGGCTTTTGAAATTTCTGCGAGTGATACCGCGCTGACGTTGAACGCCAAGTGTTACGAGACCGCCATAGACAGCTTTCCGCAGGTAATCGAGAAACTGGTTCAGGCTGATGTTTCTGGAATTCCGCAGGACCTGTCCCAGCGAAGCTATTTTTCCAGGGATCAGCGCCCCCAAGCTGCAGCAAGACTGGATTTTCGAAGAGATGCCAGCGAGATTGTCGCGTTGGTGCGTGCGCTTGACCATGGGGATTACCTCAATCCTCTGGTTGCGCCAAAATTTGTGGCCTCTGGACAAGTGATACTGGCGCGCACAGCTGAAATTATACAAGGCACGGTTCATCAAGGTATTCCGGGCGCAGTGCTTTCGGTTACAGAACAATCGGTGACTGTCGCCAGCGGGCGCGATGCGGTGGAACTTGGTGGTCTGACCGACAGTTTCGGGAACCCGGTCGAAGTGGCTCACATAATCCAGGTCGGAGCGGTGTTGCCCTCTTTGGACCGGAGCAGAGAGGCTTCGCTAAGCGAAACTGTGGCCCAGGTGGCGGGCCATGAACCTTTTTGGCGTACCCTCCTTCGTGACTATGAACCTGCGAAAATGCCATTGGTGGTTGGCGGAAAAGATCTGATGAATACTGATCAGATACCGGTCAATATTCCCGCAACAATGGAGCGTGAACACATTATTGCGGCTTTGGCTATTTGGGCACTCAAAAGCGGAGTTTCGGAACAAGGTCACATGGCATTTTGTCCTGCTGAAATGCCCACAGCTCCGGGGTACCTAAACGATTGGGTTCCCTTAAAGGTGGCTGGATCAGGGTTAGATCAAACTGTCGACCAACTGGTTGAATCAAAGGCGCAGCAATTGGGGTTGTTGAGGAAGAATAAAGGGTTCTTGTGCGATTTGATTGCTCGTGATCCGCAAATCGATCCTCTTGTTGCCCCGGACGTCGGACTGACCGAACATCCTGCAGGCAGCATGATTGACGGAACAGCCATGACTTTCGCTATAGGTCAAAGTGGTGGTGACCTGACGATGCATTTTGACTGCGCACGTGTGTCTAAGGTGCACGCTGCGCGCCTTGTTTCCCGACTCGAACTAATTGCTGAAACCCGGACTGATCTGTCCTTCTTGCAAGAGCGAATCGAGATACTGTCGATCTTGCCAGATACAGAACTGGATGAAGTCACCAAGGCTTGGAATAACACAACAAGACCAGTTGAGTTTGAAAATTGCATCCACACGCAATTTGAAGAACAGGTGGAAAAAACGCCCGAAGCGACGGCACTGGTGTTTGGCCATCAAGAACTCAGTTATCGTGGCCTGAACGAAAAAGCCAATCAAGTTGCGGCGGTGTTGTGCGACATGGGTGTTGTTCCCGGAATGCCGGTCGGATTGTATTGCACCAGATCTATCGAAATGATGGTTGCTGCCTTGGGTATCTTGAAAGCTGGAGGTGCCTATGTCCCCTTGGATCCAACTTATCCCGCAGATCGCATCGCACATTACATTTCCGACAGCGGGGCCGAGATACTAGTTGGTACAAGCAGGGATGCATCGGGGTTAGAAGACCACGGGGGCAAAGTGCTGCTAGTGGATACAGATCCTCGCGTTGCTGCCGCAAATACCGACAATGTCTCTAGCGATGTCTCCGGGTTTGATCTGGCCTATTTGATCTACACATCGGGATCTACCGGAGTGCCCAAAGGGGTGATGGTAGAGCATAGAAACGTCGCGAATTTCTTTGTTGGCATGGATGAACGTGTCACACACGATTCTGCAGGCACTTGGCTGGCAGTGACAAGCCTTTCCTTTGATATCTCAGTGCTAGAGCTGTTTTACAGCCTGTCGCGTGGTTTCAAGGTGGTTATCAGCGCTGATGAAAGCCGAACTCAGATTTCCGACGGACGTCTTCCTACCGGTGATCAGGGGATGGAATTCAGCCTCTATTATTGGGGTAACGATGATGAGCAGGGAACAGACAAATACAGGCTCTTGTTGGAAGGCGCAAAGTTTGGCGATGAAAACGGATTTTGTGCCGTTTGGACCCCAGAGCGGCATTTCCATGCTTTTGGTGGTCCCTATCCCAACCCTTCAGTGACCGGAGCAGCAGTTGCGGCGGTGACAAAAAACATCGGCGTGCGTGCAGGCAGTTGTGTCGCACCGTTGCACCACACTGCGCGGCTGGCCGAAGAATGGTCCGTTGTGGACAACCTGACAAATGGGCGTGCCGGACTGGCAATCGCTTCTGGATGGCAACCGGATGATTTTGTGCTGCGGCCAGAAAACACACCGCCCGCCAATCGCGAGTCAATGTTCCAGTCGATTCGTGATTTGCGTGCCCTGTGGCGCGGTGAAGTTGTCGAATTTCCTCGGCAAGACGGAAGCATGTTCGGTGTGCGTACACAGCCACGGCCAGTTTCTGACGAAATCGAGCTTTGGGTGACAACTGCTGGAAACCCGGAAACGTGGAAAGAAGCCGGTCGTGCCGGTGCTCATATTCTGACCCATCTATTGGGGCAAAGCATCGAAGAAGTTTCGGAAAAGATAGGTCTTTATCATACCGAGCTGCGGGCGGCAGGGTACGATCCAAGTAAGTTCAAAATTACTCTGATGTTGCACACATTTGTTGCTGATAGCCGAGAAAAAGCACGTGAAATTGCCCGTGAACCAATGAAAGACTATCTGCGAAGTGCCGCCGGGTTGATCAAACAATATGCTTGGGCGTTTCCTGCGTTTAAGAAACCCAAAGGCGTAAACAACCCATTCGAGCTTGACCTTGGCAGTCTGAGCGAGGACGAACTGGAAAGCATTCTCGACTTTGCGTTCTTGCGCTACTTTGAGGATTCAGGAATGTTCGGAACAGTAGAAGACTGTTTGGATCGCGTCGAGCAACTAAAGCGTTCGGGGGTCAGCGAAGTTGCCTGCCTGATAGACTATGGTATTGAATGCGACTTGGTCCTTGATGGGCTGAATTATTTGGCCAAAGTGCGTGAACGTTCAAATACTGATACGTCGCTGGCAGACGAAGATGTTTCGATTGCCGCACAAATTATTCGCCACAAAGTGACACACCTTCAATGCACGCCAAGCATGGCGCGTATGCTGGTCACGAACGACGAAGCTCGCTTTGCCCTGTCGAAGGTGCGTCATCTGATGATTGGCGGCGAAGCATTGCCAGGTGCGTTGGTGGCTGAACTTAAGGCGGCAACGCATGCCTCAATCGAAAACATGTATGGACCGACTGAAACGACAATTTGGTCCACGACTGCTCGCGCGGAATCTTACGAAGGAGTTGCGCGCATCGGCACCCCGATTGCGAACACGCAGTGTTATGTTCTTGACCAACATCGAACGGTTGTTCCGGTCGGCGTTACCGGAGAACTCTATATCGGAGGGGCTGGGGTCACGCGCGGCTATTGGCAACGCTCAGAAATGACCAGTAAGAGTTTTATAGACGATCCTTTTGCCGCCTACGGTTCCAAAATGTACCGCACTGGCGATCTTGCCCGCTGGAATGCCAATGGCGAACTAGAGTTCTTTGGACGTGCTGATCATCAGGTAAAACTGCGCGGATATCGTATAGAGCTTGGTGAGATCGAAACCCGCCTCGAAGACATGCCAGAAGTTGTTCAGGCCGTGGTTCTGGCTAAAAATCAGGGGGAAGGTGACACCCGTCTTGTTGCCTACCTGCAATGTCGTACACACATTGACGATACAGAATTGCGTGACCATCTTTCCGAGAATCTGCCGGAGTATATGGTGCCTTCTCATTTTGTATTACTGGATAGCTTTCCGCTTACACCAAACAAAAAGGTGGACCGAGCAGCCCTTCCCGAACCCCAAAAGGTTGGGCTTGCAAAGCAACAGGGTGAACCAATCAAGGTGCCGGAAGGTGAAACCGCACAAATCGTTGCCGATATTTGGTCACGGACGTTGGGCGTTTCTCAAATATCTCTACATGACAATTTCTTTGACCTCGGAGGTCATTCATTGCTGGCCGTGCAGGCTCACAGAGAAATCAGAAGCAGCCTGAATGTAGACAGTCTTAGTATTACGGACGTGTTCCGCTTTCCGGTTCTCAGTGCATTGGCTGATAGAATTGACGCAAAATCCGGTAAGGTTAAGAAACAGGATGCACCTACTGAAGCCGTTGAGACACAGAGCCATATCGCAGCATCTGAAAAACGCGATGACTTAATGGCCAAACGGCGCGCTATGCGTGCACGTCGCCGTTGAGTTATCGGTATTGTCTGAAGAAAGTGCATCGGGCGTAGCACGAAGGCTGTTTTCCATAAAAGAAGCCGTGTAAAGGTCCCAGTTCTCTTTGACCTAGCGGGTCTTTGGACTTGACGTTCTAAATATAAAGCTCTCCGATGACTTGCGCCAGTTTGAAACAACGTTCACCCGCGACATCTGGTGCTTTCTATAAGATACAGTCGTGCACGGAAAATGTGGTGCCCCTGCTGGAGCAGATCCTGGGCGTTGCAATTATCAATAGTGCACCGCATCCAGGCGCGAACATCCACTGATATCTCTATGCGAATAAAACGCCGAAATTCTGCCTGATTCTCTATCAGGTACAATTTGGTCGAGTGAAATTTAGAAACAATAAGTCCATCTTGGGTTGAACGTTTCGCGTGAGTGTACAATCTGCCTGATTTGTGGCGAAATTAAGGCACGGAAATTAAATCGCAAAACTCCATTTGAATTCAAATTAGTTACTAAAACGTTAATAAAACAACGTGTTGTGTCGTGTTTACCCGAGGGTAAAGCAAAATGCGCGCTGAAATTTGGCTTTGTTTTGGGCGCTAGGTGGGCAAAACTAAGGCTCGATTAAGGAAGAATTATGGCATGGATGCTCACATGAGCGGTTCTTACTGCTAAGAGCTAATCTGCCAAAGATAGTAATTAGTTGCGGTTATTTTGCCGCGGTACAGTTGTGCCTGTTGTCTTTGAAATATGTGAAACCCCGCCCTTCTTTTATTCGGCTTGTTTGGTGGGGGTTTTAAAATGGAATTTTATTCACGGGAAAACGACGGCCACAGTTTTGTGGCCCCGACATCGCCTCCGGGTATGTACCGTAATTATTTGAAGCGTCTTTTTGATATCGTTTTTGTGATAGTGATAGCTGCTCCATTGCTGGTGATAGTGGTATTTTTGGCTGCGGTGGTTTCGCTGGACGGTGCCAATCCCTTTTATATCCAACACCGTTTGGGCAAACATGGCCGCCAATTCAAAATGATAAAGCTGCGTAGTATGGTTCCCAACGCGCATGCTCTATTGCAAGAACATCTGCAACGCGATCCCATTGCCCGCCAAGAGTGGGATCACTATCAAAAATTACAATTCGATCCGAGAATCACCCGGATTGGTGAGCTGATCCGTGCCACTTCTGTAGATGAATTACCACAGTTCTGGAATGTTCTGACTGGTGAAATGTCGATCGTCGGGCCTCGCCCAATGATGCCCGATCAGGTCGAGTTGTATCCGGGATCTGCCTACTTTGAAATGAGCCCCGGCATCACAGGATTCTGGCAGGTTTCGAGCCGCAACGAATGCAGTTTCTCGGACCGTGCTGTTCACGATTCAGAATATTACAAGAAGTTGTCGCTTCGAACGGACGTCACGGTGATCTTGCGTACGGTAACAGTTGTGCTGTCGGGTACTGGCGTATGAACCCCGTAATCTCTGTCAGACACATAGGATCAAGCGCCTGAAGAGATTTCCCTAGCCGGAATGCCAATCACCGTAGCGCCTGAAGGGACATCCTTAGTCACGACGGCATTTGTGCCAATTTTAACGTCATCTCCGATTGTAATTGGACCGAGTAGTTTCGCACCAGCCCCGACATCGACGTGACCGCCCAAAGTCACGGCCCCAGCTAGCGTTACTTGATGAAAAATCATGCAATTTGGGCCGATCCTGGCATCGGGATGAATGATAATCCCAGTCGGGTGAGGAAGCCGCAACCCACCCTCAATTGGCATATGAAGATGTAACTCTGACTGCGTCATGACAGACCAAAAGCGGTGCACAACAATCCAGTATTTGGCACGTATCGCCGCTAGGGGGCCCCGAGCAGCCCGAGCTTCTTGATACTTGCGCACGGACCGGATCAGTTTGGGACCGGCGTCCCAGAAATGCGAGGCTTTCTCGCGAGACCAATCGGGGATGGTAGCAGACACATTTGCGTCGGTTGTCACGAAGGTCTACCTCTTGATCTCTATTTGCGACGTTGAAGATAGGCATCAAAAGTTAGCGAAGGCAGAATAGCAAAGCAACTCAAATAACGCACAAAAAGTCTGGTTGGACTCTTGAGCACCCGCCACAACCACTCAAGAGCAATGTTTTGGACCCACTTGGGGGCTCTGGTCTGGGTTCCTGCCAGGAAATCCAATCCTGCGCCGATTGAAGCAAATGCTAATGTTGGGACTCGCACACGTCCACGGGCGGCCAGGATTTCTTGCTTTGGTGCACCGAGAGCCAAAAAACACAACCTTGCTCCGGATTCCGCAGCCTGATCCAGCAATTCGTCAGCGGCAATATTCTGAGAATCGAACCCGAACGGTGGAGCAATCTGTGCCACGATTTTTAAACCCGGAACTTGGGACCTCAAGGCTGCAGCGGCGCATTCCAAAGCATGCGATGTGCTTCCGATCAGCGCGATAGGCAGGGACCGAGACGCGGCAAGCTGCGCCAGCGGTACAACAAGTTCAGACCCTGGTAACAGTGTTACGGGTTGCTTTGCAAATCTTGAAAGCCAGACAATGGGATTTCCATCCGCGACGACGAAGTCCTGCGCAAGATAAGCGTCCCTAAAGGATTGATCAGTGGCAAGTTTCACTAAATGATCCAGGTTCAACGTGGCGAGCGCAAAACCTTCACCCGTCTCAAACCGATGGTTGATCGCGGCGATTAGCGAATCCCGATCCGGGATGTTAACGCTGATACTTCCACCCTCGGTTTGAAATTTCAAAACCCGATCTCCCAAGTTCGTGGCAACGTCCATACATCATAAGTCACAGTTCCTGCGCTAGTCTTACAAGTATCTGGCTCTGCATGCCAATTCGTTTATAAACATACCAAATGAATTTGATTGCCATCGTATATTGGCAACAGTGAAACCGCGCGTTTTTGTGCGCAAGTGAGGTTGCATGAGATCGGTTTCCATCATCGGATGTGGTTTCGTGGCCGATCTATATATGCGTTCTTTTGCGCAGCATCCCGATGTCACGGTGACACTTGCTTTTGATGTGGATGAGGAGCGAACTGCTGCATTTGAGAACCATTGGAGAGTACCGACAGTCGACTCTTTGGAAGCTTTCTTGAAGGCCATTCCTGATGGCTGTCTGGTTCTTAATCTAACAAATCCCAAGGCTCACTACGAAACCAACAAGGCGGTTCTTTCGGCTGGTTTTCCTGTGTACTCGGAAAAGCCTTTGGCCATGTCTATGGAAGACGCACGCGCCTTGTACGAGTTGGCGTGCGCCAAGGGGCTGCTTCTGGCTTCAGCGCCGTGTTCGCTGCTTGGGGAAAGCGCTCAGGTCTTGGGCAAAGCGATCAGAGACAACGTCGCAGGTTCAATCCGTTTGATTTATGCAGAATTGGATGATGGCTTTGTTCCGCAGGCCCCTTACCAGAACTGGGTCAGTGAAAGCGGAGCGCCCTGGCCCTCTGAGGACGAGTTTCAGGTGGGCTGCACGCTTGAACACGCAGGCTATTATCTGGGTTGGCTTATTGGGCACTTTGGATCAATTCGGAAGGTGGTTGCGGCCAGCGCAGAACTGCTGCCCGACAAGTCCTCGAACGGAACACCGGATTTCTCTGTGGCTACTTTGTTCTTTGAGAGCGGGCTTGTGGCGCGCTTGACCTGCTCAATAGTGGCCCCCCATGACCACCGAATTCGCCTGATAGG
>PIVL01000521.1 GCA_003354145.1 Paracoccaceae bacterium | reverse complement strand
AAGATCACTGCGCCCGTCCGGAAACCGGTCATGCTGGCGAAAGTAGAGGAGTTGGCATGCAATCGCTACCCGCGACTTCGCACCAATCCGGATCAGAAACGCGAAATCCGAATAAGAAAGCCCCCAAACCGAGGTAAATGCTTGCTCTGTCATGATCCCTCCAGACACAAGCATCATCCAGTATTAGAACAGGCCGTCAATCAGCCTTTTGTTCCCTGCGTGTTCTTTCAAAAGCCCAAATATGCAGCTTCGAGGCCCTTGGGCCAAGAAGGGCAACAAACGCCATCCAGCAGCAAAGTCGAAGGCGGCAGACGAAAGCCCACCAAGGGCTCCTGCTTGCGTGCCCATCCCTAAAAGTCGACATTGATTGGGAATATCTAGACGGCAACAAGGCGGGACTTTGCTGCCGTTGACAGAATAAGAACTCGCGCTCCTTGATGCCCTCAGTGGTTCGTGTAGCGCTTGCTTGTAGAAACCTACCAGAGAGAGACGAGCATATGCATCCACTTGAAGGTAAAGTCGCGTTGATAACGGGCGCGTCAGCGCCGCAAGGCATTGGGCGTGCAATCGCCCTCCGGCTCGCGCAAGATGGCGCAGCCGTAGTCGTTACAGACATTGAAGGGGTCATGGAAGTCGATGGGAAACGAACGCAGCGTTCTGATCTGTTGCAGAACACCGTCTCGCAAATTGCAAGAGCAGGCGGAGCGGCACTTTCCTTGAATTTGGATGTCACAAATGTCGATGCTATCCAAAGGACTATTAGACAGACGATATCGAAGTTCGGGAGGCTGGATATCGTTGTCAACAACGCGGGATCCTTGGCCGGTTCGGACAGTTTCCTGTCAACGACGCCTGAACAGTGGAAACTAAGTTTTGATGTCAATCTGTTAGGTCCAATGATGGTTTCGCAAGCTGCGATACCGCAGATGCGCAAAATCGGAGGCGGACGGATCATTAACATCGGATCGACGGGGAGTCTGGGGGCCGAACCGGGCTTTGGAGCCTACACCACGATGAAACACGGCTTGGTCGGCTTCTCGAAAACGCTCGCGGCAGAGTTCGGACCAGATGGCATTTTGTGCAACACTGTCTGCCCAGGCTATATCGCTACCGACATGCACACCGCCGCAAACACCCGCTTGGCGGGTGAACGCGGCATATCGGTCGAGCAAATGAAAAAAAAGCGATACGCAAATGTGGCATTAAGAAACGCGGGCCTCCCCGAAGATGTAGCCAATGCTGTGGCTTATCTTGCAGGCCCGCAAGCGAACTACGTCACTGGTATGAACCTCCCTGTTACTGGGGGCGTCCCATTCGGTATTTGATCATGATCTTTTGGTAGGTTTGCGCTCAGACCGGACCGCCGCAGATCCGCGCGGCCCGGTGCTTGTTAACCAATCCTCAAACAATCCGCGCGATCCTGCACCATGCTTTATTGGACCTTCGCCGTTTATGACGACACCGCCACAGAGACCAAAAATTCTGTTCAGTTCAGGCGACAGGCACTTAAACAACCACAACATGCGCGAGAAGGCATTCCACTTGGGGAATGACGGCGGTAAGATGTTTTGAAACAGGCGATTACGTATTATTTATTGAACTCATAATGCGGTAACGGAACAATGAAAAAACGCACGCTCTTCAGCGTTGCCGCTTCTGTAATTTTGTCATTATCTGGGACAGTTGCAATGGCAGCAACACAAGCCCAACTGGACGCTATGAAGCGATGCGTGGATCAAGAAAGCACAAAGTCTGATGATACTCGTGGTGGTCTAAGCGCAGTGACATTTTGCGCCGCTGTCGTTGTCTCGGGTGGTTAAGGACTAAAACTAAATGAGATATTTTACTCTGTCATCTATTGTTGCGATTAGCTTCGCCATCATGCCCGTTCAGGTAAGTGCGGCAGGCTGTGATAGTCTTACGTTGGAACAATGTCGTGAACGTATTTCTGAGATAGATCGAGCGATTGAATGGCTCGAAGATAAAAAGCGGCAAAACGCCTCTCAGACAGATGCGGCCTTTCAAAGCTGTAAAGCAAGCACTCCAGAAGGAAG
>PIVL01001182.1 GCA_003354145.1 Paracoccaceae bacterium | reverse complement strand
AAATAAAACCCCGCCGCGTCGCGTCGCGTCGCTTCGGTCGCGTCGGCCGAATTTCAGAATACAACCCCCGCCGCGTCGCGTCGCGTCGCTTCGGTCGCGTCGGCCGAAGTTCAGAACACAATCCTGCCGCGGCGCGTCGCGTCGCTTCGGTCGCGTCGGCCGAAGTTCAGAATACAACCCCGCCGCGTCGCGTCGCGTCGCTTCGGTCGCGTCGGCCGAAGTTCAGAATACAATCCCGCCGCGTCGCGTCGCGTCGCTTCGGTCGCGTCGGCCGAAGTTCAGAATACACTTTCGTCGTGTCGCGTCGCGTCGCTTCGGTCGCGTCGGCCGACGTCCCCCGTCGCGTCGCTTCGGTCGCGTCGGCTGAAGTTCAGAATACAATCCTGCCGCGTCGCGTCGCGTCGCTTCGGTCGCGTCGGCCGAAGGCTACGGGTCCCTTTCCCGGACCGGTCCGGAGTGCCGGTCCGTCCCGATGTGAGAAGCTAAATATCCCGATTCCC
>PIVL01000206.1 GCA_003354145.1 Paracoccaceae bacterium | reverse complement strand
CGGTCCATTTGATAGACCCGCGCGCCAGGTGTTTGCCCAAATGTTTGCGGCGTCATCGCGCCCAATGTCGCGTCCGCCACAGTCGACGATGCACGATGCCCGGCTTCGGCCAAGGCGTGCCGCAGGGTCGAAACGATCAACCCACGGGCTATGCCGGGATCACGAAACCGAACCTCGGACTTGGCCGGATGCACATTGACGTCGACCAAAGTCGGATCACAGTCCAAAAACAGTGCCGCCGCCGGATGGCGATCACGTGACAGGAAGTCGAAATATGCACCACGAAGGGCCCCGGTCAGCATTTTGTCCTTTACCGGACGGCCATTGACGAACAGGTATTGCGCCACAGCAGCGCCGCGCGAATAGGTCGGTAAAGCGGCATAACCAAACAACCGGATACCATCGCGTGTTGCATCAACGGCCAGCGCATTATCGGCAAATTCGCGACCCAGAACACGGGTCAACCGGTCGCGTAAGGCATCAAACATATCGCCGGTTTCAGCGTCGGCCCGAAACACGATGCGACCTTCGCCCCCCTTTGACACGTCACGCAGGGTGAACCCAATTGTTGGCTCTGCCATGGCCAGCCGTTTGACGACATCTGTCACGGCTTGGGATTCCGCGCGATCCGTGCGCATGAATTTCAGCCGTGCTGGCGTGGCAAAAAATAGATCACGTAGTTCGACGACAGTTCCTGCGCGCAAAGCCGCTGGCCGCACCGGATCGGCCCGGCCTCCAGCAACCTGAATGCTGGCCGCGTCCTGCCCATTGCTGCGACTGGTGATGGTCAGACGTCCGACAGCCCCTAAAGACGGCAATGCCTCGCCCCGGAAACCAAAGGTGTGAATATTCAGCAGGTCCGAGCCGTCAATTTTCGAGGTAGCGTGGCGCGACAACGCCAAAGGCAGTTCCTTGGGTGTGATACCGCACCCGTCATCCGTGACTCGGATCAGCGTTTTGCCACCATCTGCAATGTCGATGGTAATACGCGTCGCCCCCGCATCCACTGCGTTTTCAATCAGTTCCTTGACGGCCGAAGCCGGACGTTCGACGACCTCACCCGCAGCGATGCGGTTGATTGCGGTGTCATCCAGTTGCCGGATCACCGGGCGAATTTCGCCGATATTGGGGTTGGGGTGCGCCATACCCCTAGACCTAGCATAGCTAATGCCGATTCTGCCACCGACAATGATGCGGTGCGTTGACATTATCGAGGTGGGTCGCGATGTCTTGTTTGCAGGTAATCAGAGGGCAGCGGATCATGGCCAAACAGTGGGAATTCTGGATCGACCGGGGCGGCACATTTACCGACGTTGTGGCCCGCAAACCAGATGGCACATTGGTCACGCATAAACTGTTGTCAGAAAACCCCGAACGCTACGGCGACGCCGCTGTTCAGGGCATACGCGAGATGATGGGGGTTACAGAAAGCTTTCCCGATGGCGCGATTTCAGCCGTTAAAATGGGTACAACTGTGGCCACCAATGCCCTGTTAGAGCGCAAAGGCGAGCCAGTTTTACTGCTGATCACCAAAGGTTTTCGCGATCTGCTCAAGATTGGTTATCAGACCCGTCCCGAGCTTTTTGACCTGCATATCCGTCGCCCCGATTTGTTGTATCAATCCGTCGCTGAAATGGATGAACGCCTTGATGCCGACGGCGAAATCATCCGACCGTTGGATGAATCCGCTGCGCGTAAAGCCCTGCAAGATGGATACGACACTGGCCTGCGTGCCGTGGCGATTGCAGGCTTGCACGCCTATCTGAACCCGATCCACGAATCCCGTGTCTCCGAGATGGCGAAGGAAATTGGCTTTACTCAGATCTCCACCTCAAACGCGGTTTCCAAACTGGCTAAACTGGTTGGACGTGGCGATACTACGGTGGTTGACGCCTATCTGTCGCCGATCCTGCGCCGCTATGTCGATCAGGTGGCCGATGCCTTGGATATGGGCCGTGCCTGTGAGCGGTTGCTGTTCATGCAGTCCAGCGGAGGATTGACTGATGCGCGGCTGTTTCAGGGCAAGGATGCGATCCTGTCCGGGCCGGCTGGTGGCATAGTTGGCATGGTAAAAACCGCCGAGATCACCGGCCATGACCAGTTGATCGGTTTTGATATGGGCGGCACCTCGACAGATGTCAGCCATTACGCAGGCATTTACGAGCGGTCATTTGAGACCGAAGTCGCAGGCGTGCGTATGCGTGCACCAATGATGGATATTCATACCGTTGCAGCGGGTGGTGGCTCTATCTGCCGCTTTGCCCAAGGTCGCTTTCAGGTCGGTCCCGAAAGTGCCGGGGCTGACCCCGGACCCGCCTGTTACCGACGCGGTGGGCCGCTGACGGTGACAGATTGCAACGTGGCTTTGGGCAAACTGAACCCGAACCATTTCCCACATGTGTTTGGCCCTGACGGAGATTTGCCACTGGATGCCAGTGTCGTGCTGCAGAAATTCGAAACCATGGCTGCCGAGATAGCCGCCGAAACTGGTGATCCTGCGCGATCACCCGAAGACATGGCAACGGGCTTTTTGCGCATTGCCGTCGACAACATGGCCAATGCAATCAAAAAGATCAGCATCCAGCGCGGGCATGATGTGACTGGTTATACGCTGCAATGTTTTGGCGGTGCAGGTGGTCAACATGCATGTCTGGTCGCGGATGCATTAGGCATGTCGCGGGTGTTTATTCATCCCTATGCCGGTGTTCTGTCGGCCTATGGCATGGGCCTCGCCGAGATCCGCGCGCTGCGCGAGATACAATTGGATTCAGCTTTGCAGGATACGGCAGGCGCAGGCAAAGCACTGTCGGATATTGCAGTCGAGGCTGTGGCCGAAGTCAGGGATCAGGGCGCGGCACAGGTGCGCACTATCCTGACGGCGCATTTGCGCTATGACGGCTCGCATCAGGCACTCGAGGTCACGTTTGGCGATGCCTCGGACATGCAAGAGGCGTTTGAGGTCGCTCATCAAAGTCGGTTCGGCTTTATCTCGCCCGAACGCGCCATTTTGTTTGATATGGTCGCCGCCGAGGCCATTGGTGACACGGGCCAAGCCCCGGATTCTGCTGAATTTGGTACCACTTCCGACCCCAAGGCCCACATCGAAATGTTTTGCGATGATGGCTGGCAATCTGTGCCGCTTTACATGCGTGAATCCCTGCCACAATCGGCACGCATCATCGGGCCTGCGGTCATTACCGAAGCAACCGGCACCAACATCGTCGAACCCGGATGGCAGGCTCATCTTGATGACATGGGCAACCTGATCCTTGAGAGGTTGCAGGCAAAGGTTCATGACCATGCGGCGGGAACGTCAGCCGATCCTGTACTACTTGAGGTGATGGGCAATTTGTTCATGTCGGTGGCCGACCAGATGGGCGCCACTTTGGCGAATACCTCTTGGTCGGTGAACATCAAGGAACGGCTTGATTTCTCATGCGCGATCTTTGACGTGGAGGGTGATCTGGTCGCCAATGCGCCGCATGTGCCGGTGCATTTGGGTTCAATGTCAGACAGCATCAAAACCGTAATGCGCGAAAATGCCGGTAACATACATCCCGGCGACGCGTTCATGCTGAACTCTCCCTATAATGGCGGCACCCATCTGCCCGATGTCACAGTGGTCACACCTGTTTTTGCCGAAGGTAAACCTGTGTTCTGGCTGGGCAGTCGCGGCCATCACGCCGACATAGGCGGGCGCACTCCTGGATCGGCCCCCCCCGACAGCACCCATATCGACGAAGAAGGCGTACTGATTGACAACATGCGATTGGTGTCGCGCGGTGTCTTTGAGCAGGACAAAGCCGAGGCGATTTTGGCCTCTGGGCAATACCCATGTCGCAACATTTCCCAGAACATGGCGGATTTGAAAGCGCAGGTTGCCGCCAATGAAACCGGCAGGCAGGCGTTGCTGGGTGTGGCCAATCAATATGGTCTGGATGTCGTGACCGCCTATATGGGCCATGTGCAAGACAATGCCGAAGAAAGCGTTCGCCAGATTTTGGGCGCGCTTCCAGGTGGGTCGTTCAGCTATCCTATGGATCATGGGGCGAAGATCGAGGTTTCGGTCACTGTCGATCAAAAGGCCCGCGAGGCCATTATCGACTTTACTGGCACGTCAGAGCAGCATCTGGGTAATTACAATGCCCCCTATTCGATTTGCCGGGCCGTGGTCCTTTATGTGTTTCGTACGCTTGTAGGCACCAACATCCCCCTGAACGAAGGCTGTCTGCATCCTCTGCGCATTATTGCGCCTAAAGGGTCAATGCTGAATCCGGCCTATCCAGCCGCGGTTATTGCGGGCAATACCGAGGTCAGTCAGGCCATGTGCAACGCGCTTTATGGAGCGTTGGGAGTGATCGCCGGCAGCCAGGCAACGATGAACAATTTCGTCTGGGGGAATGAAGAATTTCAGAACTATGAAACCATTGCCGGTGGCACCGGGGCAGGGCCGGGATTTGACGGCTGTGATGCTGTGCAGAGTCATATGACCAACACCCGCATGACCGACCCCGAGATATTGGAAAAACGCTTTCCGGTTCGCCTCGAAGCATTTGGAGTGCGCGCCGGTTCCGGCGGGTCAGGCAACTGGCACGGTGGCAATGGCGCTGTGCGGTTGATGCGGTTTCTGACACCTGTGACGGTGACAACCCTGTGCTCACACCGCATCATCCCGCCCTTTGGGGTGGATGGTGGAGGCAACGGAGCTGTGGGCGTCAACTGGGCGGTAATGCCCGATGGCACCCGCGTGGATTTGAAAGGCAATGATGAAATCGACCTGCCAAGCGGAGCATTGTTTGGCATGGAAACGCCCGGCGGCGGTGGTTGGGGCAAGGCTGAATAAGGTGCAAGCGTGGGTTTTCACCCACCCTACACGTTATATTAACCGCTTCCCGAGATTGTATGGGCATGACAGCATATCGTCGCCTATACATCCCCGGCGGGACCTACTTTTTCACTGTTTCGCTGGCAGACCGCACTGCCCAAACATTGGTAGATGAAATTGATTTGCTGCGATCAGTTTATGCATCGGTCGTTGCTCAGCACCCGGTGAACTGCCATGCGATGGTGGTTCTGCCCAACCATATCCATGCGGTATGGACTTTGCCGGATGGGGATGCCGACTTTTCGATCCGTTGGAAGAAAATCAAAGGCATATTTTCCCGCCATAGCACGGTATCAAACCAGCCGAGACAAAGCCTCGTTCGCAAGGGTGAAAAGGGTATTTGGCAGAGACGGTTTTGGGAACATGCCATCCGTAGCCCAGAAGATTTCCAGACCTACGTCGATCACTGCCATTTCAATCCTGTGAAACACGGCTTAGTAAAACAGCCAACAGATTGGCCCTATTCATCCGTTCATAGGAGCCACTCACAGGCTCGGGTTCTGTCGTAGGGTGGGTGAAAACCCACGCCCCTCAATCCCCTGTCAAAACGTCAAGCATCGGACAATGCACCCGTCCATTTGCGCAATTGGCCGCCAATTCTTCAAGCGCTGCTTCCAGTTTCTTTAACTCGGCAATCTTGCGTCGCACTTCACCCAAGTGACGTGTCCCCACCTCAAGCGCCGTGCTGCAACCTGTATCGTTGTCCTTGGCCAAGGCCATAAGCGTTCGAGAATCAGCAATCGAAAACCCATGATCGCGGCACCGTCGGATGAATCGTAGCCGGGCAATCGCCTCATGATTATAAACTCGCCGTCCTGATGCAGTGCGCTCGGCTTTGGGCACGATATTTTCGCGTTCGTAGTATCGGATCGTTTCGATCCCAACCCCGCTTTGGCGTGATGCTTCTCCAATCGCAAACATGTGAAGAAAACCCCATTGAACCTGTAGCCACTACAGATTGTATAACATGTCCCAACGGCCAGCTCAAACATTTGGTTTGCATAATATCCGCAGACCTGACCCCAACATAGGAATTCCAATTATGAATATGATCACCAAACTTGGCCTACCGGTGTCTTTTTTGGCGGTTGGCATAGCTGCCTGCTGCATTCTACCCATGACATTCATGCTGTTCGGTGTTGGCGGCAGTTGGCTGGCCATTTTTGGCAACATCGCCGGCGCCAGCATTCCGGTTCTGACGATCTCAGCAATTCTGATCGGCATCGGTTGGGTTTTGGCCCTGATGCATGGAACGGCTGGGCAACAAAAATGGATACTTGGAGGCGCGACTGTTCTTACCGGGGTGGCTTGGATAGTCTACCTGAACCAAGCCGCAATCAACACGCAACTTATTGAAATGATGTAATTATGACTGAGAACACCTTTGTACTGACAAGTTTGATCACCTGCCCGAACTGTGGTCATGCAACTCGCGAGACAATGCCAACGGACAGTTGCCAATGGTTCTATGAATGCACGTCCTGCAACATTATCCTGAAACCCAAACCTGGCGATTGTTGCGTATACTGCTCATACGGTTCTGTGCCCTGCCCCCCAATTCAGGCCGGGGAGTCTTGTGGCGCATAAGAATATCGCCCAAATATAGGTTGATCAGCGCCAGTTTTGTCCCCTCTGAGCTAAACCCCAACTTTTGCGCCCCGGCTTGCTTGCCAAGCCGGGGCGCACATGCGATTTTGTGCGGTGATACCACTGCGCCAAAGTCATAGGAAAATGCCGATGGATACAGACACACTTCAGCGTACAACGCATTTGCCTCAGGTCACAGAACCGCGCAATCCGGGTATGGATCTGGACATGCAATGGGTGCGCGCTGTGCAGGCCAATACTTCGGCCATTGAACGCCGCGCAGCCACAATTCCCGGTCGCCGATCGGTGAAAAAGGAATTTCAGGCGGCGTGGTTGCTGCGCGCGATCACCTGCATCGACCTGACCACCCTGGCCGGGGATGACACCGCCAATCGCGTGCGTCGATTGTGTGCCAAGGCCCGCCAGCCGGTCCGCCGTGAAATACTGGATGCGCTGGGTATGGGGCCGATCACCACCGGCGCGGTCTGTGTTTACCACGACATGATTGCGCCTGCAGTAGATGCGTTGCAAGGCAGCGGCATCCCTGTTGCCGCCGTCAGCACCGGCTTTCCCGCTGGTCTTTCCCCCTTTCCTTTGCGGGTGGCCGAAATTGGCGAAAGCGTCAAAGCCGGTGCTGCAGAGATCGACATCGTTATTTCCCGCCGCCACGTTCTGACCGGAAACTGGCAAGCGTTGTACGACGAAATGCGCGCCTTTCGCGAGGCCTGCGGCGAGGCGCATGTAAAGGCGATCCTTGCCACCGGAGAGCTTGGCACATTGCGCAATGTCGCGCGCGCGTCGCTGGTCTGTATGATGGCAGGTGCGGATTTCATCAAAACCTCAACTGGCAAGGAAAGCGTCAATGCAACCCTGCCCGTGTCTTTGGTCATGATCCGGGCGATCCGCGACTACTATGACCGGACCGGATACCGTATCGGGTATAAGCCGGCTGGTGGTATTTCAAAGGCCAAGGATTCGCTGGTTTATCTTGCCCTGATCAAAGATGAACTGGGCGATCGCTGGCTGCAACCCGACCTGTTCCGCTTTGGCGCGTCGTCGCTGTTAGGTGATATTGAACGGCAATTAGAACATTATGTCACTGGCGCATACTCCGCCAACTACCGCCATCCGATGGGATAGAACCATGACTGTAAGCGAGATTTTTGAGACGATGGATTACGGCCCCGCCCCCGAAAACGCCGCCGAAGCTTTGGCCTGGCTGGTCGATCAAGGCGACAGATTCGGCCATTTCATCGACGGTGAATTCACCGCCCCCGGCGACGGGTTCGACAGCCGCAATCCAGCCACGGGCGAGGTGCTGGCCACGCTGTCCCAGGCGACGCAATCTGACGTCGACGATGCCGTTGCTGCCGCTCGCCATGCACAACGCAAATGGCAAAATCTGGGTGGAGACGGGCGTGCGCGTTATCTCTATGCATTGGCGCGTCTTTTGCAGAAACACAGCCGCCTGTTCGCGGTTCTGGAAACGTTGGATAATGGCAAGCCAATCCGTGAAACCCGCGATATCGACATCCCATTAGCGCAACGGCATTTCTATTACCACGCCGGTATGGCGCAGCTGATGGACGAGGCCTTGCCAGACCGTCAGGCTCTTGGAGTTTGCGGCCAAATCGTTCCGTGGAATTTCCCGCTGCTGATGTTGTCCTGGAAAATTGCGCCTGCTCTGGCGATGGGCAATACCGTAGTGCTGAAGCCTGCGGAATACACTTCGCTAACGGCGCTGCTGTTTGCTGACATTTGCCAACAAGCCGGGTTGCCGAAGGGCGTGGTCAACATCGTCACCGGTGATGGCGTAGTTGGTGAGATGATCGTGAATTCAGACGTCGACAACATCGCCTGTACCGGCTCGTCCAGTGTTGGCCGCCGTATCGGCGAAGCAACGGCAGGCAGTGGGAA
>PIVL01001181.1 GCA_003354145.1 Paracoccaceae bacterium | reverse complement strand
CAGGAACAGGAACGCGGCATTACGATCACGTCCGCTGCGACCACCACGTTCTGGGAGCGTACCGAGACTGGCGTAGCTGGTGAAGAATCAAGCGACAAGATGCGCATGAACATCATCGACACGCCCGGCCACGTTGACTTTACAATCGAAGTTGAACGCTCGCTGGCGGTTCTGGATGGCGCGGTTGCGCTGTTGGATGCCAACGCGGGTGTTGAGCCGCAAACCGAAACCGTTTGGCGTCAGGCCGACCGGTACAAAGTTCCGCGGATTGTGTTCGTCAACAAGATGGACAAAATCGGCGCTGACTTTGACAACTGCGTGAAAATGATCCGTGACCGGACCGGCGCTGTGCCGTGCCCTATACAATTCCCGATCGGTGCCGAAACCGAACTGGAAGGCATCGTTGATCTGATCACCATGCAGGAATGGGTTTGGGAAGGTGAAGACCTGGGCGCGTCCTGGGAACTTCGTCCGATCCGTGAATCGTTGCAGGCGCAAGCC
>PIVL01001180.1 GCA_003354145.1 Paracoccaceae bacterium | reverse complement strand
AGCATACGACGCAGATGGGAAGGAAGAAGCACCACCAGCATCATCATCATCATCATCATCATCATCATCATCATCATCATCATCATCATCATCATCATCATTATCATCATCATCAGCTTCATCATCATCATCATCATCATCAGCTTCATCATCATCATCAGCATCATCATCATCATCATCATCATCATCATCATCGTCGTCATCAGAATCGTCATCATTATAAAGAATACCTTGGGAACGAACGGTAGGATGCCAGCAGAAGAGTTGGCCGACTAATAGGTTTGTGTGCCGGCTCTTTGATATGAGGCTGGAAATACAGCGTTGCATTCGAGTGAATCCTCGGGAGGGGGTGAACTGTCTTTCTCGAAGCTCTCCCATGCTCTATCTATCACGACAAACGATCAAGATGTAGATGCAATTGCAGCTCTACAGTCATGTTCTTCTAGTGCATTCCGAAAAAAAAAACAACGACCAGGTAATGCTCAAAGGCGCATTGCACCT
>PIVL01001179.1 GCA_003354145.1 Paracoccaceae bacterium | reverse complement strand
GCTGATTCCTACATGTTCGGTCTCCGAGGCATCACTTTTGCATAATGTCCAAGCTAATTCTTCCATTTTTGGTCTCCGAGGCTGCATTTTTGATGAATGTCTTAGCTAATTCCTGCATTTTCTGTCTCCGAGGCATCACTTTTGCAGAATGTCTCAGCCAATTCTGATATTTTTGGTCTCCGAGGCTGCATTTTTGCCGAATGTCTCAGGCGATTTCAACATTTCAGCATGAAATTTCGGAATGTCTCAGCTAATTTGGACATTTTGGGACCAAACGGGGGGTCGGCGCGACACGAGGGCTTGCACCACCCTCGGTGAAGGTTTTCGGAGGTGAAAAACGCACCTTCCGAGCGCCCCCCGCGAGGCCACGAGGCCGTCGGTGAAGCCTCGCGGGAGGCGCTGATTTTTGGGGCGGCGTACGCGACTCGCGAAGAGCCTTCACCGACGGAATGGCGACGCCGAGGCGACCCAGCGGACACCCCAAAAATGCCGCCCCGAACGC
>PIVL01001178.1 GCA_003354145.1 Paracoccaceae bacterium | reverse complement strand
TAGCCTTGGGATCAAACAACGTGAGCTGGGTGACATTATCGGGGTAAGCGAAACAACCGTGTCGCGGATGAAAGGCGGCGGTTATTCTTTGCCCGGAAAGCCAAAGGAACTCGCGGTTTGCCTCGTGCGTGTATTTCGCTCATTGGATGCGATTGCAGGGAGTGACCCGGATACGATGTTGGGCTGGATGAACAACCCGAACACTGACCTCAATGCGGTTCCGCGCGAACTCATTCAAAGCGCTACGGGGCTGATTGATGTGATGAACTATCTGGATGCCACGCGTGCGCCGGTTTGACCCTTCGTTTCAGCCATATCGTGGCAATATCTGGCGTGTGATCGAAGGACAGTACCGTTCATCAACAGTCAGGATTGTAGATACAGATGACGAGCATCGCGTGCTGGAGCAGCTCCTTGAAGAGAGCAAGCCTCCGGTTCCCGAGCCCTGCAGGCATCTTGACTATCGGTTCTGGTCGCCATTCAGGTATGGGAAATACCCAAA
>PIVL01001177.1 GCA_003354145.1 Paracoccaceae bacterium | reverse complement strand
CACTCTCTCCAGAAGTGCTGTGCGTACTTCGTTCTCACCACGGTGCCCTTGTGGTACGCGACGCGCAGCCGGTGCTCGTCCGTGCACGCCAGTCGCGTCACGAAGAAGTGCTCCGGGTAGGACTCGTCGCACTGCTCGGTGTTCACGAAGGGCACCGAGACCAGGTGCGACAGGTGCTGTGCCTTGGTGGCCGCCTGCGGCCGCGACCCGCCGAGGGTCCAGTGGACCGCCGGCAGTAGCGCGTCGCCGCGCGTTTGAATCCACTTCTCCTCTGCCGCGCTCACTGGAACCGGGGCCGCGCCGTCCTGTCCGCGCGCCCGCCGCTGCGCGAGCTGCGCGGCGGCGCGCCGGTTGAAGTCGGCGACCAGCCCCTGGAGCGTGTCGGGTGCCTGCTCCCCCGGCGCGGCGACCCTGCGCGGACGGTTCCGTAGCGCGCCCAGCGCGGCGCTGGCGAGCTCCTTCCGCTGCGGGCCCTCCGCGAGCCGCTGCGTCATCGAGCGCGG
>PIVL01001176.1 GCA_003354145.1 Paracoccaceae bacterium | reverse complement strand
AACGTATTGCCGATCCTCGTCGGCCAGCTCTACCTTTTTCATTCCACACCTCCATACATGCGTACTGGCATAACTACAGCAGTTCTCTGTTCATCTAGCTCAAGCCGCATCGCGCTCAAGTGATCGGAGTAATGGACTGTCACGCATTCCTGCCCTTGTCGAGCCGCATCGAAGTAGGTTTGTTCGCAGTACATCGGGCCGTTCGCCGTCTGGAATTCATAGCGTCCCTTTGGCGTCCCCTGTCCTGGCACAGTCACCACCTTGGCATGTTCAGCTTCCCAGATTATTGACCGGCCACCTGTCGGAATGATCCGCTGATAGTCCGGGTAATCGTGGTCGATATCAACGTGCTGGCCGTTCAGATCATGGAAGCCGTGCTTCATCCCCTCAACAGCCGGGCACATATGCAGCCGGTGTCCATCTGTTGCCACCATGACAGGCCCGTCCCGGTGATTATGGTCGCAGTAAACATAGCTCAGATAGAGCCTGTGCCCTGCCTTCTC
>PIVL01000520.1 GCA_003354145.1 Paracoccaceae bacterium | reverse complement strand
AGGTTGGCGACACAGCTTATGCCCCTGATGAAATTCAAATACAGTACAGCGACAACGGCACCAATTACACCACAACCGACACTTACGACAACTTATCATGGGTCGATGGTGAAACAAAAACATTCACCGTCGAAGCGGCAGAAACGGACATTACGTTTGTCGGGGGCACTCATTATTCTGAGGCCGCAGGCGGTGGCTCTGGTACGCTAACACTGCCACCAAGTGCTCAAGCCGACGACTTCGCGATCATTTTCTGTAAGGCGGACTCTGCGCCGAATGTATCAACATTGGCCGTTACCGTTGCATCTGGTTGGACCGTATTGGTCGATCAGGTTGAACACACTGATGGCCGTGACCGGATAAACTATATCTGGTACAAAAAACTAACCGGAACTGAATCTGATCCGGTAATCACAACGGACGATACTGAGGAACATTCTGGGACGTTGGGGGTTTGGCGCGGGGTTGATACCACGACCCCGTTCGACGTAACGTTCACCACTGACGATGCGGCGGACGATGCCATACCGCCAGCCATTGCCATTACCACAGACAACGACAGTTGTTGTATTGTTACCGTACACAGCGCCACTCACGACGACATAACTGTGCCCGGTGCCCCAAGCGGCTACAGTATGGGTCCATTCGTGCTCTCTGACGGCAGTAACCATCGTGGGAACTATATGGCCTACCTGCTGGATGCGGGGACCGCTGGCACAAAAACGCCGGGGGATTGGGGCCATACCGCTAGCCCAGACAACCAAGCGGAATACTCGGTTTACACCTTGGCGCTGCGGCCTGCGGTGACGAGCGAAAACACAGACGTTACGTTTGCCGCTGGATCATATACCCAAACAGGAAACGCTCTTGCTGTAACAATTCAGCGCGCGGTCGATCTTGAAGCTGGATCGTACGCAGTTACCGGCAACGCGCTAGCTGTTGGCATGTTGACCGCTGTCTCCCTTGATGCGGGGTCTTACGCCCAGACGGGCAATGCGCTTGGTGTCTCGGTAATCGACACGACAAGCGTGGCTCTTGATGCCGGGTCTTATTCTCAGACGGGCAACGCGCTGACCGTTACCACGGACACGGCTGTTAATCTCGATGCTGGCTCTTATTCTCAGACGGGCAATGCTCTTGGGATTAGCCTCGCCACCCACACAGAGGTCAGTCTGGCAGCCGGATCGTACGCTGTCACAGGCAACGTGCTTGATGTTAATCTATCGCGCGCCGTCAGCCTAGCATTTGGCTCGTATGCCGACACCGGAAATGATCTGGGTATTATTTTCGCCCGCGCTGTGACTCTCGCGGCAGGGGCTTATGTTCAGACCGGCCATGTTCTGAGCGTCTCAACGGTCGACACAACTACGGTTGCTCTGGATGCGGGCAGCTACGCACAGACGGGCAATGACCTGGGCGTTACCATCCAGCGTAGTATCAGCCTTGACGCCGGGTCGTATTCTCAGACGGGCGCTGATCTGGACGTCTCAATCAACCGAGCAGTGGTTGTCGAGGCTGGCAGTTATGCGCAGACCGGATACGAACTGTCGATCGGCACCACGCGGACGGTTGGTCTGGCCGTTGGCAGCTATGCTCTAACCGGGTACGATCCACCGCTCGCGTTTGACCGCCTGATTGCGCTCGATGCGGGCGCTTATGCGGTCACTGGAAACCCGCTGGACCTATCAGCGGGTCTGGTGGCTGAACTTGACGCAGCGAGCTATGCTCTGACCGGTCAAGATATGAGTGTAGTGATTGATCGCGCTGTTGTTCTGGCGGTCGGATCTTATAACGTCACTGGCAATGCCCTTGGGGTCACGGTCCAAGACACGACTCTGGTTTCGCTGAATGTTGGATCGTTCACTCAAACCGGTAATTCTCTAGAAATTACACAAGACCATACGCTGGCGCTTGTAGCTGGGGCCTACGCGGTCACTGGCGAGGCGCTGAGCGTCAACACCGCCAATACCTCGACGGTTGACCTCGACCTCGGCTCATATGCTCTCAACGGGCAATCTCTGACCCTTTCAGTGCAGCGGCTCGTCGACCTCGCTGCGGGATCCTACGTGCAG
>PIVL01001175.1 GCA_003354145.1 Paracoccaceae bacterium | reverse complement strand
TATGCGGCGTTGCCCTCCAACGCGAACGCCTCGCTGCCGTCTCGGAACACGATGCGCTGCTGCTCGGGGAGATGGACGGCCAACCGTTCCACACTGTGCGAAAGCCCGTGTAACGGCAGTAGCACCACCCGCCAGCACGCCTCGGAAGGACCGACGTACCGCGTGTTCACGTAGCGCGACACCTCGTCCGGGTCGTCTCGCGCGGACGCAGCAGCGCCGCGATGGACGGCAGACGCCACTCCAGCCGGCTGTCCGCGACAGGCCGACGGCTCGCCATGTGCCGTTGGCGCGGTCGCGCTCGACGGGCGAGCGGGCGCAGACCGCGAGGGCGCAGGAGCCGGTCCAGTAGAGCTGGAGGCACCGCTGTCGCTCAGGCGCGGCGGCAAATCCGGCGACGGCTCCGGTGCGACCTCCACGGATGCGCGGTCATGGCCCTTGTAGGTATACTTGTAGATGTACTTGATGAAGCGGATGCCGAACGTCACCTCCACGTTGACGTGGCAC
>PIVL01001174.1 GCA_003354145.1 Paracoccaceae bacterium | reverse complement strand
TCCGTTCATCTAATCAAACCCAGACCGCCTTCGATTCCCGGCGGACGCAGTTGATTATTACAAGCACGCTGATGGAGTCAACCCGTGCTCACGAAAATATATTGCGTGATTGAAAGTATAAACGCTTTTCTTTAATGTATGATTCTGAAAATCATCTTATCTAGACGCTCACCGGTTCGAGGAGTTGAACCTCGGACCTCTCGCAAGCATTTTCATTTCTGAAACGCAAGTGCTCTTGCCACTGAGCTAAACCGGCAGTGTCTTGACGTTTTTTCATTGGAAAATCGATGAATGTTCTACACAATTTGTGAAAGAGAAATTCTGCTACTCCTATATCAATAAGCTCATTGGTACAGGGACTCGACAATGCATGAGTATATTACTTTCCGTTCATCTAATCAAACCCAGACCGCCTTCGATTCCCGGCGGACGCAGTTGATTATTACAAGCACGCTGATGGAGTCAACCCGTGCTCACGAAAATATATTGCGTGATTGAAAGTAT
>PIVL01001173.1 GCA_003354145.1 Paracoccaceae bacterium | reverse complement strand
CGATCAGACGCAACCGTGCTGATCGCAAAGGCGCACCATATAGGCGACCCATTCCGCCATTGGCCGGTCACTGCGCAAGTATCGCACCGTCTGGTTGGACAGTGGCGGCCGGGTCACAACGTCCTTCACCAGTGGTCCTTGGGTGAGGATCGGGCCGGGACACGCTGCCAAGAAGAAAATCAAACAGCTCGCTATCATCCATGTTTTCAATCTCATGCCGTGTCTCCCTTGCGTTTTCAGCGTCCTGCAGGCGGCGCTCTGCCACCTCGACGCGCAGTTGAGCTTTGTAATCTGCAACCGCATCGCTGCGTTGCCAGTAAATCAGCACCGCGAGAGCAACCAAGCCAACCAACGCCCAAACGAGAGGCGCAAGGATCTTAGCCGCACGCGCGCCAATCAGCGTCGTGAGAAGCGCGATCATCGGCCTGTTCTCCGACCCGTGAAGATTGCGAGCTGGCAGTCTATTAAATCTGTCTTTAAGGAGGCGCTGTCTGCCTGCAAATCA
>PIVL01000519.1 GCA_003354145.1 Paracoccaceae bacterium | reverse complement strand
AGTTTAGGCGATCCGCCTATTCGCGGGAAAAGAAAAGGGAGATGATGAGTATGAATCGAGAAGAACAAGAACGTTTCGAACCCCTCTATGAACAGATGCAGCAGGAGCTTGTATTACAAGGAATGCGAGCAAAAACGAGAGAAGCCTATTCACGAGCAATTAGGCGAACTGCCGATTATTTTGATCGCAGTCCGGACGACCTGAAGCCATACGAAATCAAGAATTACTTTGCGTCGCTTGTGGAATCGCATTCGTGGAGCACCGTCAAATTGGATCGCTGCGGTATCCAGTTTTTCTATCGCCACGTGCTGGACAAGCCGTGGGACCTGGTAAAGATCGTCAAACCACCCGTGGTCCGCACATTGCCCGACATCCTCACGCGGGAGGAGACGTTTGAAGTGATCAATAACACTCACAAACTGCGGTATCGCGTTTTCTTTCTGACGGTCTACAGCATGGGGCTACGTTTGGGCGAGGGTTTGCAGTTGGAAGTCGGCGATATCGATGGAAGCCGCCTTCGTGTTCATATTCGCAAAGCCAAAGGCGGTAGGGATCGATATGTACCGTTGCCCGAAGTGACACTGGAGGCGTTACGCCGATTTTGGTCAACTCATCGTAATGATCGGTTGTTGTTTCCGAATACCAAAGGAAGTGCCCAGCAAATACGCACCGCTACCACCTCGATGGACCGCGGCGGCGTACAGGCGGCGATAAAGGCAGCCGTCGCAGATTGCGGCATCCATCGGAAGATTACTCTGCACTCCTTGCGCCACGGATTCGCTACTCATCTCTTGGAACTCGGTGTTGATCTCTTAGATATTCAGAATATCCTCGGTCATGCCCTTTTGAAGACAACGGCCGGTTATGTCCAGTTGACTGATGTCACCCGTAAAGACGCCGTCAAACAACTCGAGCACATGTTTGAGTCGTTCTCGATTCGTTGGGAGGATGCAAAATGACATTGTTATCCCCCTTGATCTTCGCCTTCGGTGAGGAAGTCCGCGAGAAATATAAAGACTGGCTTCTACCCGGGCATCAACGAGCACTGTCCGCCTTGAAAGCCTGTCGTACCGAAGAAAGCCCGTTATTTTTGGTCCAGTGCCAGGGTTGCAGCGCGCAAGAGACTTTCCCTCATTCTTGCGGCCATCGGAGTTGTCCGCACTGTCAGCACAATGAAGGTCAACGATGGTTGGGACGTCAGCGCAAAAAGCTTCTTCCGGTCAATTACTTCATGGTGACTTTTACTCTACCGGCGCAGCTTCGTCCGTTGGCGTGGCATCACCAGCGGATTGTCTACGATCTATTACTCAAGCTCGGTTGGCAGACTCTTCAGACTTTTGGGCTGAACGATTCGAAGTTAAAGGGAAAGCTTGGGGCGCATGCGGTGCTTCATAGCAATACGCGATCATTGGACTATCACCCCCATGTGCATTTCATCGTGCCGGCCGGGGCGCTGGACCTGAAACATCGATTGTGGCGAAAGAAAAAGGGAAAATACCTCTTCCGGCAAGAAGATCTGGCTACGGTGTTTCGCGCCAAGTGGTTTCAGGCAATGAAAGAACAGCGCTTGAAGGTGAAAGCTACCGTGCCGAAGGATTGGATCGTCGATTGCACCTATGTTGGTCGTGGTGACAAGGCTCTAACCTACCTGGGAAAGTACCTGTATCGCGGGGTGTTGCAAGAGAAGGACATCCTCAGTTGCGAGAAGGGTCAGGTGACCTTTCGTTATACCGAAAACACCGGAGAGGTCAAAACCCGGACTCTGCCGGGAGCGAAGTTTTTGTGGTTGCTGCTACAGCACGTACTGCCCAAAGGGTTTCGCCGCACCCGGGATTACGGGTTTCTCCACAGTAATTGCAAAAAACTGATCAAATTGTTGCAGTACCTCTTTCGGCTCTCGATTCGCTCGCTTCAGAGTGACCGCAAGAAACCGCCCATTTTGTGTAAGGCCTGCGGCGGGATCATGGCGATCGTCGCGACCAGGATGAAACCGATTTCGAAAACACAGATGGTGAAAGGTCTGTAGATCGTGATTGGTGGAGGTGACTGACTGAGTTCGTAAACCCATGAGACGAA
>PIVL01000518.1 GCA_003354145.1 Paracoccaceae bacterium | reverse complement strand
CACCCTTGTAAACTTACCGGTTCATTCTCGGTACGCGTGTACCTCATATGTCCCCCGGTATGCAGGTCCATGCGACATGGGCAGGAGCGTCGGGGACGCCCGCGATTTGTTCGCCCGGCCGCGGCACATGCTTGGCGGCAACAAGGTCGACAACGAACCGTTCGCGACCGTGAGGATATCGATGCAAGGTGCGTTCTTCCCTTCTTAAAGTATTTCGTGCACGCCGCGTGCACGTGCACCCAACAGTTCCTTAGCTGGTACATGGCCGGTGTGTTGTCGGTACATGCGTACCGCACGCTTACGCAATGAAGTCAAACGAAATGTGCCGGAATTTCTTGCTTATGGTAACATTTTGCGCCGGAGGCCCTGCAGAAATTTAATTGTGCTTTGCATATGCGTGGGCGTGTCGTGTGGGAATGCATGCCATTGTGAGAGCATGTGTTCGCATTGAACGTACACGTCCGGTACATATGTACGCATGTCGTACCATTATTTGTATCATTGGGTGCAATTGTACCGACATTGTACCGACCGACTGTACTTCGCAGGAACGTGCGTGGTGAGAGTGGTGAACTTGTACAATCCGACTTAAACCAGTGGATCGTGGCTGGGGGCCCACGTGCACGTGGCCGCCGCCTTCAGGTGGAGGCGACTTTGCAATCAACCATACCAAATAGCTCCGCATGGGAGTCCGAGTTTTGGGAGGGAGAACGTTCCGGGGAGGTGGATTCCGATGTAATGGTGATAACTGAGAGATTATTTTTTCGCGAAGGACGTGGTGATGATCCTAACTCTTCCGCGTGGCCTTGGTTGACTGCCCTGCCGGAAAATCCTACCATTGTCCTCACCGCCGGTGCTTCTGCACCGGAAGGCTTGGCGGTCGTTGAGGAAATAATGGACGTCGTGGGCGGCACCCTTACCGACGGCGATCCTTCAAATGAGGTGGATATCAGCATGGCGGGGTTTGTTCTTACCCGTACACAATTCCCCGCTCGATCTCTATTTCCACGAATGCACAAAGGTTCGTTTTAGGCTGGTGCCATGATTGTGGTGTACACCCGCGATCCATTTGGTACGTGATGGGTACATGTGCACCCTTGTGTGGTGCATTCTTCGTGCATATGTACGGCATCTGGTACATCACTGGGACATGTGTACTAATGTAGTACTTTAACCCTGTTCCATGATGTGCCACAGTCCGGTGGTTGACGACGAGACGGGCATCGACTGCACCGACCGTCCGGAGTTGGAAAGCCTACTGCCTGAAAATCCTTCCATTGTCCTCACCGCCGGTGTTTCCGCACCGGAAGACGTGGCGGTTGTTGAGGCGGAAATAACCGACCATCCGGACTTTGATAGCCTATTTCGCCACACGAAAGTGGAACATCGCTTTGACATGGGTGAGTGGACGTGTGACTATTTGGATGACTATGCACAAGGATTTCCCGAGCACGACGCTAATCGGATTCAACATTTGAACGCGTTCTCCGCCGAAACAAAGTTTAAGGGCAAGCACTTCAGATGCGAGTCAACTAATGGCATCATACCGTTGGCGGACATGATCGTAATGCGACAAAAGGTTGCGGAATGGGTATGGCATTGCTTATTGACGGGCTTCCCAGGAATCGATGTTGACGATGAAGCCAGAACGGTTCTTTGCAAGGCGACCCCCCCCTCCCCCCCGAGGTGAGGCTTCTTGCTTTTACTTTTTGAGTAATCTACGGTGTGTACCTGGTGCATGTGTACCGGGGTCGCACGCAGTCAATGGTACTGTTACAGTGCACGCGTACCCATCTCGCACAGGTGGCGCGTACATACCGGGTACTCGCGTACCCGAATAGTTAACTTGTGTTTAACACTCGATCATTGTCCCCGCGGTGGTACCCACCCGCATTCATGATCCCGCGCGCGTGGTTGCGAGGTGCTCGCAGCAGTACGCGGGACCGACCTCAGTTGATTTCTTGCGAATGCGTGAAATGCGACGGCAAGGAACTAGTGTCGTGGAAAACGTCGTACCACCACGTCAACAAGTTCGGCCCGCGTATCACTTCGGCCGACGCCATGATGGAGAACGGT
>PIVL01001172.1 GCA_003354145.1 Paracoccaceae bacterium | reverse complement strand
TTTCCCGGTCGTGTCGGCGAATATTGCCAAAGACATGGGCAGTGATCCGACCAAAGACACCACGCTGGTCAAGCCTTATGTGATTATGGATCGCACGGTAACCGATGGCGCCGGTGAAACACATGACATCAAGATCGGCCTGATTGGGTTTGTACCCCCCCAAATCATGAACTGGGATCGCCGCCATCTTGAGGGCAAAGTTCAGACTCGAGACATCGTTGATACGGCCAAAGCCTATGTGCCGCAGATGAAAGAAGAGGGCGCTGATATCATCGTAGCACTTAGCCATTCGGGTATTGGCGCCGCTGAGCATTCCGACGGAATGGAGAACGCTTCGGTGCCGTTGGCGCGCGTAGACGGCATTGATGCGATCCTGACCGGCCACCACCACCGCGTGTTCCCGTCCAAGAAATATGATGGGATTGATACGGTGGATACCGCAGCCGGAACCATCAACGGAAAACCGGCCGCAATGGGTGGGTTTTGGGGCTCTCATCTGGGACTG
>PIVL01001171.1 GCA_003354145.1 Paracoccaceae bacterium | reverse complement strand
ATATGGGTTGGACACAGGTGCACAAGTGCTTACAAACCTGTTTAGTTGCTATATGGGGTTGAACACACGTGCTTACAGGCATGTTTATTTGTGATATGGGTTGGACACAGGTGCACAAGTGCTTACAGACCTGTTTAGTCGCTATATGGGTTGGACACACGTGCTTACAGGCCTATTTAGTTGCCATATGGGTTGGACACACGTGCTTACAGGGCTGTTTAGTTGCTATATGGGTTGGACACAAGTGCTTACATGCCTGTTTAGTTGCTATATTGGTTAGACACATAATTCTTTCGTGGGCGCTCTGAGAGCTGCAAGCAGGAATATTATTCTTGCACAAATATTCCTGGAGTCTGGACAGTCGTTCACTTAATATCGCATATGGGCCTTCTGCCTGGTTCACGCCCCTACAGCCGGCCTTCGGCCGGCTGGGCTTGCAGCAGCTCTCAGAGCGCCCACGCAAATACCTATTAGCTAAGGTGAACGGACACATTAAGTGAATGAC
>PIVL01001170.1 GCA_003354145.1 Paracoccaceae bacterium | reverse complement strand
TTCCGGCTGGCGATGCCACCGCTGGACTGCGCGAGTCCAGGGCTTGGATTTGAGCCAGGTTTGAGCCAAAACCGACCAGAATTGAGAAAGTTACAGCATGGTCAAGCTTTATGAGGGGGGTGGCTTGAGTATGACATCAGTTAGTGGCAGCAAGAAGGGACAAACTTTTGTGAGTCGGATGAAAAAACGAAAGCAACCAAAAACAGAGATGGCAACCTGGATGTTTGGCCTCAAGTTGAGCGTCCGCATGCAGAATTGGTTTTCCGCCTCGAAATCAGAAGTTTGTCCCTTCTTGCTGCCACTTTCTGATGTCATAATTTCAATAATAGGCAGGCAGACGTACGGAAGATCTCCCAACATGTCTGGATCACGTCCCAGGAGGTTTTTTCCGGCTGGCGATGCCACCGCTGGACTGCGCGAGTCCAGGGCTTGGATTTGAGCCAGGTTTGAGCCAAAACCGACCAGAATTGAGAAAGTTACAGCATGGTCAAGCTTTATGAGGGGG
>PIVL01000205.1 GCA_003354145.1 Paracoccaceae bacterium | reverse complement strand
TGTCGAACCCGCGTGTCGATCCATATGCCGCGTTGGGCAAGCCGCCTGACCCTGACAGTCACAGATGTGCGGGTAGAGCGGTTGCAGGATATCAGCGAGGCGGATGCGATTGCAGAGGGCGTGGGCCGACTAACTACATCAGTCCCTAAAATGGGAAAGAGCATTCCAGCCCGTGACGCATTCCAACACCTCTGGAACGACATCAACGGCCCCGACGCATGGGACGATAACCCGTGGGTTGCCGCCTATTCTTTCGATCTGCGCAAAGGGAACATCGACAATGGCTAAAACCAAGATCGAGTGGACGGACTTCACTGTTAATTTCTGGGAAGGTTGCCAGAATGTCGGGCCTGGTTGCGACCACTGCTATGCCGAGGCCCGCGCCGGTCGCCTGCTGGATGGCCGCGAATGGAACGGGGTGCCGAGATGAGCCAGTTATGTAAAATTGAGGAAGCGGCACAAGAATTGGGCATTCCAGCCTCGAGCCTTCGAACCGCTGCCGAACAGCATGGCTTTATCGTACGCATGGGACGCGCTATTCGTTTGGAGCGTGACCGTTTGGGAGAATTGATTGCAAAATGCCGAGACCAAGCAAAGGAGCCAGACTCCACACGTTCAAGCATACCCCGTTTTTCTACATCCGGGACACAGGTTTCCCCGATCGGAGCACGGGCCTCAGGAGCCGCGCAGATGCTGAAAAAGCGCTCGCTGAATACATCAACTCCAAAGGGCGGGCAGGTTCTGCCCATGAGCCGGAAACAATAACCTGCGACGCGGTCCTGACAATCTATGCTGAAGAATACGCGCACACGGTCGCTGATCCGGCCCGAATAGGGTATGCGATAGATGCCCTTCTGCCGTTCTGGGCAAACATGAAATTGAGCCACGTTAAAGGCGAGACCTGTCGTCGGTACGCAAATTTCAGAGAGAAATCGGCCGGCACTGTCAGGCGCGAACTCGGAACCCTGCAGGCGGCAATAAATTACGCGCATCGAGAGGGCCATATTACTTCTGCCCCACTGGTCACTTTGCCTCCAAAGACAGAACCCAAGGCCAAGTGGCTGACCAGGACCGACGCAGCGGCCTTGCTTTGGACCGCATATCGTGGACACAAATCTGAGCACCTTGCTCGTTTCATTCTGATTGCGCTTTATACAGGCACCCGTAAAGACGCGATCCTGCGCATGGGTTTTTCACCAAACACAGTTGGCGGTTGGTTCGACTTAGAGCATGGGCTGATGTACCGGCGCGGCGAAGGAGAGCGGCAGACAGCGAAGACACGCACTCCTGCCCCGATTCCACGCCAACTGCTGGCCCATCTTAAGCGGTGGCGTAACAGCGGCGCGCAGTGGGCTGTGGAATATCAAGGGGCCCGCATTGGTGACATAAAGCGAGCGTTCCCAAAGGCGGTTGAGGACGCTGGCCTGACAGACGTTACTCCGCACACGCTAAAACACACAGCAATCACCTGGGCCTTGCAAGGCGGCGCATCCGTCTGGGATTGTGCAGGCTTCTTTTCCACCAGTCCGGAGACCATTGAAAAGGTCTATGGACACCATTCTCCGGACTTCCAAGAATCGGCTTTACGGGCGATGGAACGGCGGAAAAAGTAGGGGTTTCCATTAAGTAACCGTTAAGATTGCCGCAAATGGAATCCAAGTATCAAAGCTAAGCCATTGAAAGTAATGGTGCACCCAGCACGATTCGAACGTGCGGCCTCTGCCTTCGGAGGGCAGCGCTCTATCCAGCTGAGCTATGGGTGCCTAAGTTCGGGGTATAGACGTGCCCCTGCCTGCCCGCAATCGGAATTCGACGTGATTTCAGGCAAAAAGATCATGGGCAAGTTCAAGTGCATCAATCAGCACATCCACCTCATCTTTGGTGTTATACATTCCGAATGATGCCCGACAGGTCGCAGTCACTCCAAGGAAATCCATCAACGGACCTGCGCAATGGTGCCCTGCCCGAACGGCTACACCCTTTTTGTCAAGAATCGTAGAAATATCATGTGCATGAGCGGCACCGTTCAGCGTGAAGCTAAAGATGGCAGCCTTGTCTGCTGTGCTGCCCTGCACCTTCAGCCAGTTCAGACCAGACAACCGCGCATTGGCATAATCGCGCACTGATGCCTCGTGTGCGGCGATATTTTCCATTCCAATGTCCGTCATATAGTCCAGAGCCACACCAAGCCCGATGGTTTGTACTATGCCCGGTGTGCCGGCCTCGAACTTCATGGGGGGATCGTTATAGGTCACCGTGTCTTTGGATACTTCGCGGATCATGTCCCCACCACCTAGAAACGGGCGCATCTCGGCCATTCTGTCGGACTTGATGTAAATTGCACCGGACCCTGACGGACCATAGAGTTTATGTCCGGTGATCGCATAGAAATCACAGCCAATATCGACAACATTCACAGGCATATGGACCGCAGCCTGACTGCCATCAACAAGCACCGGCACGCCTTTGGCATGGGCCCCTTTCGTGATTGCTTTGACGTCAACCACGGTGCCCAGCACGTTTGAGCAATGGGTGACCGCCACAAGACGCGTGCGCGGGCCTATGGCATCAATCACCGCTTGCGGGTCAAGCGCACCGCTGGCGTCTACATCCACCCATTTCAGGATGACACCCTGTCGTTCGCGCAAAAAATGCCAGGGAACGATATTAGCATGATGCTCCATCACACTGAGCACGATTTCATCACCGGGCTGAAGGCGCGGCATGGCCCACCCGTAGGCAACCATATTGATGCCTTCGGTGGTGCCGGAATTCAGCACGATTTCATTCTCAGACCCTGCGCCAAGAAAACGGGCAATAGTGCCACGCACACCTTCATATTGCTCAGTCATAAGATTAGAAAGGTAATGTAACCCCCTATGAACATTGGAATATTCATGAGAATACGCTTGCGAAATCGCATCAATCACCGCTTGCGGTTTCTGTGCTGAGGCTCCGTTGTCAAGATAGGTCAACGGTTTGCCATTCACGCTGCGTGACAGGATCGGAAAATCGGCGCGTATTTTGGCGATGTCATACATGTCAGACAGTTCCTGTGAGGGGCACCCCAAGAAGGGCAAGTAATACAGCAATACCCACTGCAGGGATAATGATCGACACAACCAACACCCCGGCCGAGCGTCCCAGAGAACCAAATTGATGGGCCTGATTGACAAAATGCACAAGCAGATAAAGCCAGACAAAGAAGGACACAATGACAAGTAAGGCCGACAAAAACGGGAAGGTCATCATCAGAATCAACACCGCGGCCTGAACAGCAAGACGTAAAACTTGCAACCAAACGATAAGCACCAAAACCCCGTCAAATGTGCCTGCCCCACCCATCAGTCGACCGCACAAATAGATCGAATACACGGTCAGGATCAGCCCGCCTGCTACCAGACCCAGCATCATGAACGGAGTGCCAAACAAGTCCGACAAAGGGCCGGGTGCCGGGGCAAGTAAGTCGGAAAAGGTGAACAGGATGGTGTTGCAAATGGTTACAAGGAACAGCACTATCCAAAGGATGTTACTGGGTACTTGCATGTTCAGCAGCTGACGTGCGGCTGTGGCCGGGTCTTTAATCGACAACACGGCAAGATTAACCCAAAAGGCAACGCTCATCTTTCTGCCCTTTCAGCCTGATGCAGACCCGCCATCCAGAACCATAAAAACAGGACCAACCAGATTAATCCAACGGCCTGCAATTGCGGTCCCTGCCCGATGAATCCGGCCACAAGACCATGCAGCAACATCAGCGGGGTTGAGGCAAGTAAAGCCCAGAACAACGACAATCTTGCGCCGTACCAGTCCCCTTGTCCGCCCAGCAAGCGGGCAATCATATGTGACACACCGGCAAGGGCATAGAAAAACAGAGGCGCAAGAAACAGCCAGCCCAACAGCGCACCGCCCATCAGCATGTCTAAATCCTGCCCGGACACATGTGCTTCGCGTGCAAGACGTGGCAACTGGGCGACAAACACGATCACACAGGCCACCATCAAAATGATCAGTGCGCGGTCTTCGCGCTGCCCCATCGCCAGCAATCGCTTCATGACGCGGGCCGGGCGCAGATACGTGGCCGTTATGTCAGTTGTGACTGGCATCAGCGCCGCGCCAGCCAGCTTTCCAACCGCGACACGATGGTGTCGGCGATGACCTTGTCATCGATTTCCTCAACAGCTTCGATCAGAAAGGCCAATGTCAGCAAATCCGTTGCTGCGGATTTTGGCACCCCGCGTGATCGAAGATAATACAACGCTTCTTCGTCAATCGCTCCGGTGGTTGAACCGTGCGAGCAGATTACATCATCGGCGTAAATCTCAAGCTCGGGCTTGGCAAGAAATTGGCTGTCACCATCCAGCAACAAGGCCTGGCTGATCTGATATCCATCGGTTTTCTGCGCCCCTGCCTTGACCAGAATCTTACCCTGAAACACGCCAGTTGCCCCGTTACGCAGCACCTTTTTGAACACCTGACGGCTTTCACAATTCAGTGCGTCATGAGTGATGAATACCGTGTCATCATGGTGAAAATCACCATCGCCAACACAGGCTCCGGCAACATGGGCAAAAGCATCATTGCCAGCCAGCTCGATCACACATTCATTGCGGGTCAACACGCCATTGACGGTCAGGGTAAACGCCTTGAACGTCGATTTTTCACCCAATCGCGCGAACATATGCGTGACTGCGCGGCGTTCATGATCCCGCCCATGCGCGCGGATAAAATGCAGGGTGCCACCATCGGCAATGTCGATTTCGGTGACATTGTTAAAGCGGGCGGCAGCGGGGCCATTTTCAAGCAAAGTCAGCTCTGCTCCCTCGTCCACGCGTACCACATTGTGCAGGATCGCGTCAGAGACTTCGCTGTTGTGAATATAGGTCAGGCAAACTGGCTTGCTTGGTTTGCCAGTGACGTGAATCACCACGCCGTCGCTGGCAAATGCAGTGTTCAGCGCCGCAAAAGGTCGTTCAACCGGGGTCTGGCCCTTGCTTTCGAGCGTTCCATAAAGGTCTTTGGCCCAATGAATGTCTTTGTCTGCGATGTCGGCCAGACGTTCGACGTGCACGCCTTCCAGAACCAGTTCATCCGAAGCATCCGCGTCAAAGACTCCATCAACAAAAACGATGTTAATCTGGTCATATGCCTCAAACATCCTGCCGTCGTCATTGACGAACACAGCTGCGGTTGGCGCCTGCGAATCTAGCAGCGTATCCGGACGGGTGAATTTCCAATATTCATCGCGCCGCTGCGGTAAACCCATTGCCTGCAATCGCAACAATGCATCCTGGCGAGCTGGCTCAGACCAGCCGCCCGATGGTAACGTAAGGGCCGTCAATCGCGCCTCGGTCGCGGATTGTTTCGGATTTGCCAGCGCCATTACGCAACCTCTGCCAAAATGTCTTCATAGCCATTGTTTTCAACCTCAAGAGCAAGGTCAGGACCACCTGATTTGATAATTTTGCCATCGGCCATAATATGCACCACGTCAGGTTTGATATGGTCCAGAAGTCGTTGATAATGCGTGATAACCAGAAACGACCGACCTTCGGCACGCAGCGCATTGACGCCCTGTGCCACCAGTTTCATCGCATCCACATCCAACCCGGAATCGGTTTCATCCAGAATGCACATTTTTGGCTCAAGCATGGCCATTTGCAGGATTTCGTTGCGCTTTTTCTCACCGCCGGAGAACCCGACATTGACCGGACGTTTGAGCATATCAGCGTCGATCTTCAGCTCTTTGGCACGTGCGCGCACCAGCTTGAGAAAATCAGCGGCGCTCATTTCATCTTCGCCGCGCGCTTTGCGTTGTGCGTTTACGGCAGTGCGTAGGAACGTCATATTGCCAACACCGGGAATTTCCACCGGATACTGAAACGCCAGAAACAAGCCCGCCGCCGCGCGTTCTTCGGGTTCCATGTCCAGCAGGTCAAGCCCGTCCAGAGTAGCAGCGCCTTCGGTCACGTCATAGCCATCCTTGCCGGACAGAACATAAGACAGAGTCGATTTACCTGACCCGTTTGGCCCCATAATCGCGTGTACGGTTCCAGCCTTGATCGTCAGATCAACACCTTTCAGGATTTTCTTGTCTTCTTCTTCAAGTTCAACGTGCAAGTTGTTGATATTCAGCATTTAATGTGATCCCGTCCATGCGCTATGCGCGTAAAATAATTTATTAGATTCGGACTATTCCTAGCCCACTGATCCTTCGAGCGAGATAGCAACCAGTTGCTGCGCCTCCATTGCGAATTCCATCGGCAGTGCTTGCAGCACGTCTTTGCAGAAGCCGTTGACCACAAGTGCTACGGCCTCTTCTTCGTTCATCCCACGCGAGCGGCAATAAAACAGCTGATCTTCATCAACCTTTGACGTCGTAGCCTCGTGTTCCACACGTGCCGAGTTGTTCTTGACCTCGATATAGGGCACCGTATGCGCCCCGCATTTGTCGCCAATCAACAGGCTGTCACATTGCGTATAGTTCCGCGCGTTCTTGGCCTTTTTGTGCATCGACACAAGGCCGCGATAAGTGTTCTGCGCCTTGCCCGCACTGATGCCTTTGGACACGATGCGTGATTTGGTGTTGGCCCCCAGATGGATCATCTTGGTGCCGGTGTCTGCCTGTTGCATGTTGTTGGTGATGGCGATCGAGTAAAATTCGCCCTGACTTTGGTTGCCACGCAGAATGCAGGACGGGTATTTCCAAGTCACCGCAGACCCGGTTTCAACCTGCGTCCACATGATTTTGGCACGATCCCCACGGCAATCGGCGCGTTTGGTGACAAAGTTGTAAATGCCGCCCTTGCCGTCCTCATCGCCCGGATACCAGTTCTGCACGGTGGAATATTTCACCTCGGCGTCTTCTTCGATGATGATTTCGACCACTGCCGCATGCAGTTGCGCGATGTCACGCGCCGGTGCGGTACAGCCTTCAAGATAGGACACATAGCTGCCCTTGTCGGCGATGATCAACGTGCGTTCAAATTGACCTGTGTTTTCGGCATTAATGCGGAAATAGGTGCTAAGTTCCATCGGGCAGCGCACGCCCGGCGGGATGTAGACAAACGAACCATCTGAAAACACAGCTGAATTCAGCGTGGCATAGAAATTGTCCGACACCGGAACAACTGAGCCAAGGTATTTCCTGACCAGCTCAGGATGTTCGCGAATTGCTTCGGAGATCGAGCAGAAAATCACCCCGGCTTTGGCAAGTTCGGCCTGAAACGTCGTACCGACAGACACGGAATCAAAGACCGCATCAACGGCAACTTTACGTCCCTCAGCGGGCGCGGCTTCGGCACCTTCGACGCCAGCCAATATCATCTGCTCGCGCAAAGGAATGCCCAGCTTTTCATATGTTGCCAGCAGCTTAGGGTCGACCTCGTCCAATGACTTGGGTTTGACCTCCATCGATTTGGGGCGCGCATAATAGTACTGGTCCTGAAAATCTATTTCAGGATAGTCGACCATCGCCCAGTCGGGTTCGGTTTTGGTCAGCCAACGCGCATAGGCCTCAAGGCGCCATTCCAGCATCCATTCAGGTTCCTGGTTTTTCTCGGATATCAGCCGGATGATGTCGGTGGTCAGCCCTTTGGGGGCATATTCCATCTCGATATCGGTCGACCAGCCGTATTTATACGCATCGCCAACCTCGCGTACCGCATCAACGGTATCCTGATCGACACCTTCTTTTACCTGCGTTTGATCCACAGCGGCCATATTTTCTCTCCGGTCACGCCGCACGGGCGCGATGTTTCTGTTCTTTGTTCAACCATGCATCGGCAAAGCCAAGCACGTCTTGTTCGGTAGTCTCAGCCCCCAGCGACACGCGTATTGCGCTGCTGGCGACCGTCTCGTCATAGCCCATTGCGCGCAATACGCGGCTTGCCCGCACCTTGCCTGACGAACAGGCAGACCCGGCGCTGATTGCGAAACCGGCCAAATCCATCTGCATCACTTGGGTTTCACCCTTCCAGCCAGGCGTGGCGAAACAGGATGTGTTGGGTAATCTGTTTGAGTCTTTCCCGATGAAAATAGTGGTATTTCCGCCAGCCTCAAGAGCACTTTCTAGAATATTTCTAAGTTTCTCGATCCGGTCATGAACCCCGTCCGCCAAATCGCGGTTTGCAGCCTCGGCAGCGGCGCCAAATCCGGCGATTCCGATGACATTTTCAGTTCCGGAACGGCGGCCCATTTCCTGGCCTCCACCGCGGATCTGCGCAGCGATTTCTGTGCCGCGTTTCACCACCAATGCACCGATACCCTTGGGACCGCCCAGCTTATGCGCCGATATCAGTGCCATTTGCGCGCCGCACCAGTTAAACGCCACTGGCAATTTGCCAAAGGCTTGCGTGGCGTCGGTCATTGCCAGTCCAGTCGGCAATGGCTGCAACACCCCGGTTTCGGAATTGGCCAGCTGCAACACAGATTGGGACGGATCATCGACCGTGACCTGCCCCTGTGCGTCTACCGCCAGATCAGACG
>PIVL01000517.1 GCA_003354145.1 Paracoccaceae bacterium | reverse complement strand
TCCACGCATTAGACTCATAGACACGAACTCTAAGTCAGGCCACTACGTCTACTGACTATGACCGCGGCCACCCTCCGATGGGCCCAAGTCCTGCAAATTAAAATACGCGCACGTCACTGGCCCGTGGCCGGTGATTAACCGTTTAACAATAACGGCGACCCCTGGCAGTGCCCTGCCCCATTCCACGGTTAAAACAGGCCAGTCGCAGCACGCTTACAGAATACGGCATGGTTTTACAATAGCACCGTAAATTATTCAGTATCATTATTACCCCCACACGCGCAATCACGTGAGGCTAGACACTCGCCTGGCAGCTCGGGCACCAGACGCAAAATTCTCGGGGACCAGCGTGCCGCAGTCCGGGCACACCTCGGACTCGTCCTCGGCGACGGGCACGATGCGAGGCGGCGAAGGCGGCGGAGGCGGAGGGACGCCGGCGCTGGGGCTGTGCGCGAGCAGCACAGCGTGCGCCTCCGCAAGCACTGCTCCGTCTTTGTTGCTGCCGGCCTTTGCGCCGCGCCCGGTGCGCGAGATGATCAGATCTTTGAGCTGACCGACGCCGAGCGTCTCGAGCGCTCCCCCCGCCGCGACCAGCGCCTCCTCCGCCAGGCGCGCCGGCTCGCGGTGCTTGTCCCAGTAGCTGCGCTCGGTCGCAGCCTTCTTGGAAGCGGCCTCCACCACACGCTCTGCACACGCTGCCCTGGCGTCAGCGCACTCCGCCTCGCCGATGACGCAGCCGTGCCTGTTATGCGCCCTCGCATTGGCCGAGCGGTCGAGCCGCTCCGTCGGGCGCGCCACGACTGGCTGCCGGTGCGCCTCGATCACGCCGGCAACCGCCATCACGCCATCGATGTCGCGCTTCGCCTTGTCCACCCCCGCCTGCTGCTTTGCTTGGAAAGCCTGCACCTGCGCCCGCCCGCCGAAGCTGGAGAGGACGGGTGCGAGGCCGCTGCCGCTACCGCTGTCCTCGTTGGCGGGGGCCGGGAGCAGACGGGTCAGGCCCCACTGCAGGTAGCCCTCCTCGTCGATGTAGTAGCCGACGTCTGCGTTGAGCTGCGCGATCAGAGCCGGGTTGAACGATTCCTTCCGCGCGACCTCAATCAGCTTGAGGATCTCGGCGATCGTCACCTTGCCCTTGAGCTGCGCGTCGCGCACGGCCGCAAAGAATTGCTTCTTGAGCAGCCTGCGCAGTTTGCGCTTGAGCAGCGCGATCGGCCCGCCATTGTGCGCGGGCCGATCGCACTGCTGCGTGCCCATGCCGCCGACCGCGGCCGACGTGTGCGAGGGCGGGACACAGAGCAGGATCATCTTCTTGGTGCAGAGCTCGTGCAGCTCAGGGTTGTTGAGGTTGGAGTCGTGCCCGTCCACGTTGATCACGCACGGCTCCGTGCCGAGGATGCCCCGCTCGATCCGGAGTTTGAAGAAGGCGAGCTTTTGCTCGGAGGTGATCCAGCCTGACTCCGGCTGGGCCAGGAAGACGTCAGAACCCATCTCGAGCAGCTGCGCGTGGTACGGAGAGGGCGTCTGGCTGTCGGCGCCCTTCATGACGACGAGCATCGCCATGCGCACGGCGCCGAGGAAGCCGACCACGAGCGTCATGTGCGGTGCCTGCTCGAACGGGACCGCTACCTGGTTGCCGCACAGCTTGAGGCACATGAAGAGGCCAGTCTCGGCGAAGGCGCACATGTCGAAGCCCGTCTCGTCAAAGTTGCCCACCCCGGCGAGTGTCAGCTTGATCATCCAGCGGGCCTGGAAGGCCTTGAGCGCGGGGTTCATTTTATCCGAGAAGGCCTTGAGCGCGGCGGGGTTCTGGTTGATCAGCCGCTGCATGCTGAGCTTGCGACAGTGTTTGGCGACGAAGAAGACGTTGGCCTCGGCGCACCGGCGGATGAACCCAGCGACGAGGCCAGAGACGTCCGTCAGGATGTTGTACGGATTGCCGGTGCGCACGACGATGAGCTTGAGCGCGATCGCAGTGTCGCGGACGATCTCCTCCAGCTCGTCCTCGCCGTACGGCATGCACGCCTTGGCGGCTCGTGCCACCTGCATGGGGGGGGGACAGGGGGAAGGTCAGACGT
>PIVL01001169.1 GCA_003354145.1 Paracoccaceae bacterium | reverse complement strand
TCTCGCCTGGTTTGCTGGAATATCGGCTATGGCGGCTGTAACGTTGCCTTTGTATGTGATTGAATCTGTTAGTCTGTCCTCTGTCGCGTGGTACTTATAGACTGTTGTCTCTTTTATTGCATCTCCCTTGGTGTTGTATATAAAGGTTCTTTGGCGTTTTTCCTCATTCTCAGGACCGTCATAGAGGGTTCTGGTTTTTCTAACATCAGTTAGTACAGGAAGTCTTGTTCCAAGGTTGCCCTTCCAGAGGATTGATTCTCTTAGTTCTCCGGCTGCATTGTATGAGAAGATCTCAGTCTCTTTTATTGTGTCGCCGGCGGTATTATAGGTATATGTTCTCTGACGTTTTTCCTCACCGTCTGGTCCTGCGTATGTTGTCCAGTTTACTCTCGCCTGGTTTGCTGGAATATCGGCTATGGCGGCTGTAACGTTGCCTTTGTATGTGATTGAATCTGTTAGTCTGTCCTCTGTCGCGTGGTACTTATAGACTGTTGTCTCTTTTATTG
>PIVL01000516.1 GCA_003354145.1 Paracoccaceae bacterium | reverse complement strand
GGATAGTGGCTGCCTTTAAAATCAATCGTCACGTGCTGATCCTCACCCGTGAATTCAAAAAGCGGCGTCTAACACAGGCTGGTCACGTTGCCCATATTCCAAAAGTTTGCGACAGAACCCTTCAAACGGGCGCGAGACGAATTACCAGCACAAGCCAAGAGATTTGTGGAAGAAAATTCTGAGCGTCTTGAGGCATTCTTCGATATTCCCCGCCCACCAGTCACATTTTATCATGGGCCTTTGGTTTGCTAAAACTAGCTCTTACGTCCGTTTCGTAGGGTTTCCATATCTTCGGCAAACCAGATCGGCAGTGCATATCGGCAAATACTTGCAATATTTAGGCTAATGCTACTATAAACGTTCACCTTTTACCAAATACAAGATCGGCAAGAAATGCTCGAAACGCCAGGCAGAATAGAACCATGTTTCTTTGAGGAGCACATACCTGCCGAATTGGCAGACCTTTCTGTTGATATACAGCGAGAGGCCGTTCTACTTGGACAAGGACTTCATCCCGACAGTGCTGCGGAACTAGCCGATTTGGTCCGCCTGATGAACTGTTACTATTCCAACCTGATCGAAGGCCACAACACCCGCCCTAGAGATATCGAAAAAGCTCTGGCCGGGGCCGAGCTGGAAGAAGAGACGCGCCCGCTTGCATTGGAAGCGCGTGCGCATGTCATCGTCCAACGTACCATCGACAATATGTACCACAACAGGACAATGCCAATCCCCACTTCTGTTGAGTTCCTCACTTGGGCGCACAAAGCCTTTTATGATGAAATGCCAGAAGAGTTTCGCGTCATTGAACATCCAGATGGCACCCGAGAGCCAATCATCCCCGGACGTATGCGCCAGGAAGGCGACGCGGAAGTTGCGGTCGGACGTCATCATCCGCCATCATCCGCCCGGGTGGTGGCTTTCATGGATCACTTTGACAAACGGTTTCAGATTGCAGCGCGCTCTTCAAGTGGGCGGATCATTGCAATCGCATCCGCCCATCATCGGCTCAATTACATCCACCCATTTCCAGACGGGAACGGCCGCGTCAGCCGCCTGATGTCGCACGCAATGGCCCTGAACGCCGGTATTGGTGGCCAAGGTCTTTGGTCCATTTCGCGTGGCCTTGCCCGAGGGCTGAAAGATCGCGGGGAATACAAGCAAATGATGGATCACGCCGATAGCCCCCGACGAGGAGACCGCGACGGTCGCGGAAACCTGTCGGAGACCGCCCTGAAAACTTTCTCTGCATGGTTCCTGAACATTGCCCTAGATCAAGTTACATTCTCAGCCAAGCTTTTCGACCTGGCCGGGTTGGACAAACGTTACCGCCGCCTCGTCGCGGATACGATCGACGACAAGCGTGCCCCAGATCTGATTTCCGCTGTTCTACGGCATGGAGCACTGGATCGCGGCGATGCGCAAATCGTGCTCAAGACGTCCGAGCGGACGGCGCGCAATACGCTCAAGCAGCTTACTACTGCGGGCTTCCTGACCTCTGCATCGCCCAAGACACCAGTCCGCCTCGCTTTCCCGCTGGACTATCGGGAAAGGCTGTTCCCTAACCTCTTTGCTGACGCAGATCTGCCAAAGTGAGTTTCGCATCTTGGACAGACGTTCAAATGACGTTGGCAAGTGGTGATCACTCGCCATCAACTACGATCCCTGCATCTTCAAGCTGCTCTCGATCCGGCAGGCCTCGCACGCTTTCCATCCCGAACGCTACAAGGAACTTCTGAGTGGTCACATAAGTATAGGGCCCCCCTGCCCTTGGGCTGCGCGGGCCCGATGCACACAACGCTCGGGGTCAGTCCCGCCATCTGAAATCGCACGTAAATCCTTTCGCGACAGATGTGCAGCCAACAGCGGCAGGGGTCGATCCCAGCCAATTGCCCTTGTTAGGGTCACATCTGCCAGCATCAGCACCGCCACTTCCTGTCGTGGAAACTGGTGCAAAACACCGTCCAACGCGGCCAACGCCGCGCCAGAAGAAAATGCTACAGTATCAACAGCTTCACCCCGTGCAGAGGTGACCCAGAGCGGCATTCGGGGTATAAGGTACGAGACGATTTCAGCGAT
>PIVL01001168.1 GCA_003354145.1 Paracoccaceae bacterium | reverse complement strand
TCCGTTGCGCAGCCCATATATCGGGCTCTTCGCCGCCGAAGCCTGCGCCGTCCGGCTCCAGGACCTTGGGGTAACCGTCGTCTGCCTTGCGCGGTGAGGGACCCCCGGGAAGAAGGGGGGTGCCCGCACCTTGACGTGAAGTTTGTCTTCGCCGAGGCTTGGGCGGAAGATCGGTCGGTGGAGTCACCCGGTCATTGACAGCTCGAAGAAGTAGGCTAGAATGTCTTGGGTCGATGATGTCCGCATCGATGACATCCGCAGTCGCTGCTCCGTCATGATTCACGGGGATCCATGACCCGAAAGCCTGGGCGCTGCCCGTAGTCGTAGAGTGCAAGATGAAGGCCGCGACGCTCAGGAAGTGGAGCAGTGCGACGAGTCGTATCGTATTTGCCGAGGGCCATAGTGCGCTCTCTCCGGTGATCTTCTCGGCGCCAGAGAAGCGGCCGGGGCGTGGCGGGATAGTCGTTCGGGAACCACGTCGTGATCCATTCGTTCTTTGTGTGACG
>PIVL01001167.1 GCA_003354145.1 Paracoccaceae bacterium | reverse complement strand
CTAGGTCGCTAGTACTAACTGGTTGCTTGCGTGACTGGTTGCTTGTGCAACTGGTTGCTTGCGTGACTGGTTGCTTGTGTAACTGGTTGCTTGTGTAACTGGTTGCTTGGGTAACTGGTTGCTTGTGTAACTGGTTGCTTGTGTGACTGGTTGCTTGGGTAACTGGTTGCTTGTGTAACTGGTTGCTTGTGTGACTGGTTGCTTGCATAACTGGTTGCTTGTGTAACTGGTTGCTTGTGTGACTGGTTGCTTGCGTAACTGGTTGCTTCTGTAACTGGTTGCTTGTGTAACTGGTTGCTTGGGTAACTGGTTGCTTGTGTGACTGGTTGCTTGGGTAACTGGTTGCTTGGGTAACTGGTTGCTTGTGTAACTGGTTGCTGGTGTGACGGGTTGCTTGTGTAACTGGTTGCTTGTGTGACTGGTTGCTTGCGTAACTGGTTGCTTCTGTAACTGGTTGCTTGTGTAACTGGTTGCTTGGGTAACTGGTTGCTTGTGTAACTGGTTGCT
>PIVL01001166.1 GCA_003354145.1 Paracoccaceae bacterium | reverse complement strand
GTCCGTCTGGGGTCCCATACTGCTGCCCCTGTCGCCCACTCCTTTCCTCTTTCGTCCGTTTCTATTTCCCTTCTGCTGCCATCCGTGTATATGTACTCCATCGGGCTGTGTGCTCTTTCCGGTACCGGGTAGTGTTCTTCTCCCTCCTCTTCTGTGTCCCTCCCTGTGAAGGTGGTGTTCGTGCCTTCCCTCTGTCTTTTTTCTCCCCCCTGTATATATCCCGTCGGGTTGTATACTGGTGTTTTCTTGCCCATATGGTCCCACCTGTCCATGGCTGCCATTTGTCTTTCCAGCTTCGTGTGCTCTGTGTTGGCTTGTATCGTTTCTAGTATGCTGGGTTTTGTCAGGTCCCATTTTTCCCCCATTCTGCCCGGTTCGTATTCCCAGTATTGGCTGTTCCTTCCTCTATGGTTGCCTGCATCCGTCCACCACATGTCAATTTCCTCCTGCGCGTGTGCACATTGTGCGCATCGCCTGAGCGTGCATCGCATGCACATGGTCCCGTAGT
>PIVL01001165.1 GCA_003354145.1 Paracoccaceae bacterium | reverse complement strand
GTGATGGGTTTGGTCATCGAATAAATGCGGGCTAGTGTATCGCGTTCAAACGGCAGCCCATCTTTGATGTTGCGTTGCCCAACTGCGTTAAAGAACACTTCGTCGCCACCACGCTTGATCAAAAGAGAGCTGCCGGGGTATTTCCGTTCATCTACATAGCGTTGCATCCATGCGTTGATGCGATCAAGCCGCGTACTGTCAAACCCGCGATCCTGTGGTGATACTGAATTCATGTTCTGTTCCCTGGATGAGTATTGCGCTGATCAGAGCGACATTTTTGAACAAATGTCGAGCGTATCAAACCGGTATTTTCAACGCAGCATTCGCCGCATCGCCGGTTTCGTTTCTTCTGTAAACCAGCCTTCCGCGGGGGCGTTGGCACCTAGCTGCATAGCATCCTGTATTCGGGTAATCGCATCGCCTCGGATCTGGCGTTTAACCGCTGCATATGCGGTGGGCGGGCTGCTTGCCAGGGTTTTGGCGGCCTCTACAGCTGCATCCAGTACAG
>PIVL01001164.1 GCA_003354145.1 Paracoccaceae bacterium | reverse complement strand
GGGGGCGTATGCCGGAAAACGCCGTTTTTCAAAAACGCCAAAAACCCGACGGATTTGCCCGGTTACGGGCGTAAATGCCTCCACGTATGACCCCGGCAGTCACGATTTCATCGCAAGGGCCGCCAAAAGTAGCACATGAGCGAGGAGGGGGATCGGAGGGCATCGCACGCGTGTCACGGGGGGCCCCGGGCGGGCATGATTTCGGGCGGGGGACGCCATGCGCAAAGTGCGGGATGCCTCGGCTATTTCTGCCTTTTTAGCCCTTTTTGGGGCAGGAAATCGCGTCATACCCTCGTGATTGGGAGCGGGACCGGGGACAACCCGGCGCGCCCCCAAAAAGGGGGGCGCGGCCCGCACTCCAATCACGAGGGTATGACCGCTCCGACGGCGACAAAACGCAACCCCCCAAAAACAGGCGTATTTTGGCCTGTTTCGGGGGGTGCGGGCCGGAAGTACCGTAAATAGCGACGAATCCGCGCCCGTCCCGCATGCCGTACGCGCCGACGCGCG
>PIVL01001163.1 GCA_003354145.1 Paracoccaceae bacterium | reverse complement strand
ATCAAGGTTCGGGGGAAGTGGACCTATCTGTACCGCGCTGTCGATCGCGATGGTCAAACCCTTGATTTCATGCTGTCCGAGCGACGTGATACCGCCGCAGCACGAAGGTTCTTTAAGCGCGCCGTTGGCACCAACGGTGCCCCGGACCGCATTGCGATCGACAAGAGCGGTGCCAATCTGGCCGGCCTGCAAAGTCTAAATGTCATCCTTAAATTCACGGGAGTTGGCCAGATCATCGGCATCGTTCAGTCCAAATATCTCAATAATATCGTCGAACAGGATCATCGTTTCATCAAGCGGATCACCCGACCGATGCTCGGTTTCAAGGCTTTCCACTCTGCGGCCGCTACGTTAGCCGGGATCGAAACTGCGCACATGATCCGCAAAGGCCAGTTTGGCCAAACCGGGGTATCACCTTTCAAACAGTTCGCGGGGTATTGCCGAGTTGTTCTCTCGTTTTGATCCCGCTAAATGAACCTTATGAAAATTCCGACCAATATGCTGAGCCTAA
>PIVL01000515.1 GCA_003354145.1 Paracoccaceae bacterium | reverse complement strand
TTTAGGTCTTCAAACCCCTTATGGTCGCACATTTCGTGCGTTTCAGGGTCAAAGGTCTTGTTATTGTCGGACATGTCGCTCGCCTTTCTTTTGAAGCCCTCAAAGCATCCCGTTCTTCAGCATCCCGGAGATTTCAGCTTGCGAGAACCCCCAGTCCAGAAGGGCAGTGTCATTGTGCTGGCCTTTGGCAGGGGGCGGCGAAGGGAGTTCGGCAGGCGCATTCGCGAAACGCGGTGCGGGCGCGGGCTGTACCATGCCATTTTCAAACACAAACGTGCCCCGTGAACGGTTGTGAGGATGTTCCGGCGCCTCGGCCATGCTGAGAACCGGGGCAAAACAGATGTCAGTGCCTTCCATGACCACACACCATTCATCACGGGTTTTTTCTGCAAACACTGCGGCCACTGCGGTCCGCATGTCCGGCCATTTCGACTGATCGTGCCTGTCGCCAAAATGACCTTCGTTTAACCCCAGCGTTTGCATGAACAACGCATAGAACTGCGGTTCGATCGCGCCTAGCGTGATCCAGCCGCCGCATTTACATTCATAGGTGCCATAGTAGGGCGCGCCGCCATCCAGACGGTTGGACTGGCGTTCGTTCTTCCACCCCCCCATCGCCTGATAGCCATAGACTGGTGCCATTAGCGCTGCCGTGCCGTCCGAAATCGCCGCATCCACGATATCACCCTGGCCGGACTGTTTGGCGTGCAGCAGCGCGCAGACCATACCAAATGCAAGGAACATGCCGCCACCGCCAAAATCACCCAGCAGGTTCAGGGGCGGCATCGGCTTGCGATCGGCCTCGCCCATAGCCCAAAGCGCGCCTGACAAAGCGATGTAGTTCAGATCGTGGCCTGCTGCCTGCGCCAATTCGCCGGTTTGCCCCCAACCGGTCATACGCCCGTAAACCAATGCGGAATTTCTTGCATGGCACACCTCGGGTCCCAGCCCCAGCCGTTCCATCACGCCCGGACGATAGCCTTCGATCAGCGCATCAGCCTGTTCGATCAGGCGCAAGGCAGCCTCGGTTGCGCCGGGTTCCTTGAGATTCAGGGTGATCGACTTGCGTCCGCGTGCGGGAATATCGCGCGTTGGGTCGGCGGGTTTCAGTCCTCCGCCGCGCCGTTCGATCCGCAGGATTTCCGCGCCCATGTCGGCCAGCATCATGCCGGCAAACGGACCCGGTCCAAGCCCGGCGAATTCGACGATGCGCACCCCAGTTAATGGTCCCATATCTGCCCCCTAATTTGCTGACTTTTTCTTTTGTAAGATCAGCGCGGCCAGAAGGTTTTCACGCACCCGTTCCAGCATGGTAGAAAATACTTCAACATCTTCAGCGCTCATGCCGACAAAGGTCAGCTCTTTCAACTCGGCAGCGCGCTGATCCATGATCCGTCCCAGCGGATAGGCCGCAGGCGTCAGGCAGATACATTTGGCACGCCGGTCACCCGGTACCGCCTGCCGCGTTACCAGGCCGGCAGCCTCAAGCCGGTCAACCAGCCCGCCCAATGTCACAGTGCCAACCTTGAGGGTGGCCGCCAGTTCCGACTGAATCTGCGCGTCTTTTTTGAACAATGTCGACAGCACGGCGGCCTGTGACGTGGTCAACCCATGCGGCCCGATCAGCGTGTCGTACAGCTGGGTTCGAAACCGGGCGATGTCCTGAATGACAAAGTTGGATTTGACGAATGGATGTTCCATTCAGTCTGCCACCTCGGCGCGTCCATTGTTCAGAACGACCACATCACGCTCGACCACCAAGGTGCGGAACGAGACAGTATTGCCGTCTTTCCACATCTCGGTGCGCAGGGTTTCGCCGGGATAAACCGGTGACGAAAAGCGTAGTTTTAGAGATTTAAACCGACCGGCGTCATAGTCGCAATAACACCTCAGGATCGCGTGCCCGGCCACACCAAGCGAACACAGCCCATGCAAGATTGGAACCCGGAAACCGGCGGCTTCGGCCACTGCTGGATCGGCGTGCAGCGGGTTATAGTCACCTGACAGGCGGTACAGTAGCGCGGCCTGCGGAATAGTGGTGAAATCCCAGCTTTGATCGGGCGCGCGTTCGGGCAGGGTATGTGGCTTTGGCTGTGCACCGTT
>PIVL01000514.1 GCA_003354145.1 Paracoccaceae bacterium | reverse complement strand
GAAGGGTTGGCCGTAATGGTTGAAACCCCTGCCGAGGAAGACTCGCAAGAGACTGACGAGGCGCGGCTGATCCCCTACGTCGAAAACAAACCAATCATGCAGCCCTTTGGCGACCGCTCTAAAGTTGTGATCGAACCGATGCTGACCGACCAATGGTTCGTCGACACCGCCCAGATCGTCCAGCCTGCGATTGACGCTGTCAAGGATGGCGACATCAAGATCATGCCTGAATCCGGTGAAAAAGTTTACTATCACTGGCTAGAGAATATCGAACCCTGGTGCATTTCCCGGCAGCTTTGGTGGGGGCATCAGATCCCGGTTTGGTATGGGCCAAGCGTGGTTGAAGGTGAAATCTCTACCATCGCTCCCCCAAAGATCTTTTGCGCAGAGAACGAGGAAGCTGCTTTAAAAAAAATGCGCTTGTTTTATGCCAACTCGCTAGATCGTGATTTCTCACTTGTTCCGTTTCCTGAGGAGAGTGATGCCGTACGCGATGCCATTGATGCGCGGTATTCGGCGAAACATGTGAACCCCGGCACCCAGCCTATGTCTGGAATTGTGAACCCAACGGAAAGTTCAGTTATTCGCTATCGTCGCGATCCGGACGTCCTCGACACATGGTTCTCTTCCGGTCTCTGGCCCATCGGCACCCTTGGCTGGCCGGAACAGACCGGAGAGCTTGAAAAATACTTCCCCACCAACGATCTGGTCACCGGCTCTGACATCCTGTTTTTCTGGGTGGCCCGGATGATAATGATGCAGCTGGCGGTTCTGGATCAGGACCTGCCGCCTAAACAGCGCATTCCCTTTGACACCGTCTATCTGCACGGCCTTGTGCGCGACGCTAAGGGCAAGAAGATGTCCAAATCCACCGGCAACGTCATCGACCCGCTCGAAATCATCGACGAATACGGCGCTGACGCGTTGCGTTTCACCAACGCGGCCATGGCTAGCATCGGCGGCGTGCTGAAAATCGACATGCAACGCATCGTCGGCTATCGGAATTTCGGCACCAAGCTTTGGAACGCCATGCGGTTCGCTGAAATGAACGATGTGTTCACAGCCCCTGACGGCATGCCAACGCCAACCCGCACCGTTAACAAATGGATCATCGGCGAAACCGCCCGTACCCGCATCGCCGTGGACGAGGCGCTTGAAAACTACCGATTTAACGACGCCGCCACGGGGCTTTATTCCTTTGTCTGGGGCAAGGTTTGTGACTGGTATGTCGAATTCTCAAAACCGCTCTTGCAGAACGGCACAGACGAGGAAAAAGCCGAGACTCAGGCCACGATGAAATGGGTTCTGGACCAGTGCCTGCTGCTCTTGCACCCCATCATGCCGTTTATCACCGAAGAGCTGTGGGGCACCTCTGCCCAGCGTTCCAAAATGTTGATCCACGGCGACTGGCCAACCTATTCCCCTGCCGATCTGGTGGATGCAGATGCGGATCACGAAATGAACTGGGTCATCACCCTGATCGAGAGCGTACGATCCGCGCGTCAGCAAATGCATGTTCCCGCTGGCCTGCACGTTCCAATGCTGGTCACTCAGATTGATGATCGTGGTCGCGGCGCATGGGATCGCAACGAGACCCTGATCAAACGTCTTGCCCGTATCGACAGTCTGACCGAAACCGACAGCCTGCCCAAAGGCACCGTGACGATCCCCGCAGAAGGTGCCAGCTTTGGCCTACCGCTTGCTGGTATCATCGACATCGCGCAGGAAAAGGCGCGATTGGAAAAGAGCCTTGGGAAACTGGCCAAAGAACTTGGTGGTCTACGGGGACGTTTGAAAAACCCCAAATTCGCCGCCTCGGCCCCCCCCGAAGTGGTCGAGGAAACCCGTACAAATCTGGCGGCCCGCGAAGAAGAAGAGGCCAAACTGAAAGAGGCGCTCGCCCGTCTGGCAGAACTGGAATAGGTTTCTTTTTGGTCGGGAATATCCCTGCCGGAGGCCTGAATAATCTTAAACCAGCGACCCAGCCAAACAGCCGGGTCGCTGTTGCCACCTAACGTTACTTAAAAACCGGCGCGCGCCCTTGCATTTGGGCTGCAATGACCTCCATCTGATCGGGTTTCCCAATCAGTTCCGCCTGTTCAAT
>PIVL01001162.1 GCA_003354145.1 Paracoccaceae bacterium | reverse complement strand
GCGCTTGCGCACCTATCGAATCTTGGCCACCCTAATCTGGTTGTCCGCGTCTCGCGCACCAGTCCCATCACTCAAATGTGACACGGGAGGGGGGAGTCATGAGGATAGTCATAAAAGGGGCCCTCAGTCACCTGTGTAGAGATGTCCTGAATGCTGTCATGTATCACACCAATGAGCACACCGAAGGTTGCTTTGACGTCGCCCGTACCTTGGCCTTTGGCTCAAGGTTACGGGAACTCACAACAAGCTTTAAGCGTAGGACAGACTTGCAGCCATGTCGCGGAGGGTAAAATAAGGAGCGAGCTCTTTATGCCGTGACTCTCAAGAGTCTGCCTGGATTTCCCAAACTAAGCACGCATGCCACTCTCGAGTGGTTATCAGCCGTAGGCTGAGGAAGGTAAGCGGTCGCGCGTGCGCGCCTTACCCACACTGTGGAAGATAAGATAGCGATTGCGCTTGCGCACCTATCGAATCAACCCAGTGCTTTGAGACCGATAGAGTTTGCGCTTGCG
>PIVL01001161.1 GCA_003354145.1 Paracoccaceae bacterium | reverse complement strand
CAATCTGCTGGAAATCTACGCCGAGATATAGCGACGAAAGACCAAATGATCGACATTCAGAAAATTCGGGCTGAGACACCTTCCTGCGAGAACTTGTTACATTTCAACAATGCAGGTGCCTCGTTGATGCCGACACGCGTGTTTGAGTCCATCACGGATCACCTAATATCCGAGAACAAACATGGTGGATACGAAGCGGAACATCGCGCCTCTGATGATCTTGCGGCCTTCTACACCGAGTTTGCAGGGTTGCTAAACGCTTCCCCTGACGAAATCGCCTATGTCGAAAATGCCACCCGCGCCTGGGATATGGCGTTTTATGGCTTGCCCTTGCAGCCCGGTGACCACGTGCTGACACATAGTGCTGAATACGTGTCTAATTATCTGGCACTTTTGCAACAGGCCGAACGGCGCGGGCTTGAGATCGATGTGGTCCCCTCGGACACGTTTGGCCAGATTGATGTTGCCGCACTTGAGGCGATGATAACCCCGCGCACCCGGTTGATCGCGCT
>PIVL01001160.1 GCA_003354145.1 Paracoccaceae bacterium | reverse complement strand
GGAGCATCCGAAAATCTATCGCAAAGTTTGATCAATCTTGCATCAAGTCTCTTGTCGCCAAGACTTACATCCGCGAACTCATCAGCAGCCCAACTAGTATCGTGATCACCATTCATTGTGCGCCCCCCTTATTTTTAGTTGACTCGTTTCCAATGGTAGATGTATATTATGCATCTACCACTAGAAAAAAGGAGATGTCAATGGACAATTTGTCTCAAAAGCGAAACGCACTCTTAAAAAAACTTAATCAGTACTCAGGGTTTGTTCGGGGTTCTATCAATAGTGTCTGTGCAACATGCAATAGGGCCAGTTGCATTTGCAAAAAGAAGTCGTCAAAGATGGCCTACCGATTGACCTATAAAGATAGCCAACAAAAGACTAGAATTGTATATGTTCCTCGTAGTAAACTGCAAAAAATGAGAAAGATGATTGCTAACTACGTGAAGGTAAGAAAGATTATTGAGCAACTCGTTGAATTGAACATCGTAGAATTTAAGCAGGGTCGGAGCTAG
>PIVL01001159.1 GCA_003354145.1 Paracoccaceae bacterium | reverse complement strand
CTACTTCAGTGCTAGCCCACATATAGCCGGAGCTACAGCCCTTTCTCGGGTGGCTCCGTGACTTGAGAAGTCGCCCTTTTCTCTCAAACGCGAGTGCGGCGTGGCCTTGTACCCCTTGTAACTCCCGACCCAGGCCGACCTCAGAAGAATGACGGCTGGTAGACTCCTTTCGGATGCCAATATCTATCGGTTTGAAGCTTCTAGAGCTCGGTGGCCGGCCTGGTTCACGAGCTGCGGTACCGCATGTTCATTTTGCTCGTGCGTTTTTTTTTCCTCTGGGTCCCTTAAAATTTCATTTTAAATTGTGCGCCTCCTCACACCCGCCAAAGGTCAGGTATCGAACTAACTAGTGTTTGGTCCTCAACAATACACCTATGGCCAGGTGCACGTAGCCCTACTTCAGTGCTAGCCCACATATAGCCGGAGCTACAGCCCTTTCTCGGGTGGCTCCGTGACTTGAGAAGTCGCCCTTTTCTCTCAAACGCGAGTGCGGCGTGGCCTTGTACCCCTTGT
>PIVL01000204.1 GCA_003354145.1 Paracoccaceae bacterium | reverse complement strand
CCCGCTTTCGCCAAGGACACCTATCCGCCAGTTGAGCTGTTGTTTAAGACCGAAACCTCGGTGATTGGCCAACCACTGGTCTACCCTGAAGGCACAGCACAGATCACTTCGGCGATTGTCACCATGCAGCCGGGTCAAGAGACCGGCTGGCATCGGCATCAGGTGCCGCTGGTGGCCTATGTTCTTGAGGGCGAGCTCACCGTCGATTACGGCCCGGCCGGGCTCAAGACTTATAGCGCCGGTGACAGCTTTGTCGAAGCCTTGAATTCGCTTCACAATGGAACCAATACCGGGGCAGGAATAGCTCGTATTCTGGCGATTTTTGCTGGCGCTGAGGGCATCGCCAATACTGTGGCTGAATAAGGCTGACGGGTTTCGTCAGATTATTGCCTGTTGCCAGGGTTTTTCGATGCCTCCGAAAAAGAACTTGGGTTAAGTGCCAATTGAAACTACATCGGGATGCACCCGGTGGACGTTTCAATGGTTTGGGCCAGATATGCTTGATCAGAATTCATTAAAAATTGCTGTTATTGGCCTTGGCTATGTGGGCCTGCCGCTAGCCGTAGAATTCGGTAAGCAGCGGGACGTTGTAGGCTTTGATCTCAATCCACAGCGTATTGATGAGTTAAAGAACCAGATGGACAACACCGGCGAGGTAAGCCCCGAAGAACTGGCCGCCGCAAGCCAGCTGAGCTTTGCCACCGATTCCGCTGCGATTGCAGATTGCAATCTGTATATTGTCACCGTGCCGACACCGATTGACCAGTTTAACAAGCCCGATTTACGGCCGCTTTTGGAAGCTTCGGACACCGTTGGGAAATTGCTGAAACCGGGGAATATCGTAGTCTATGAATCAACAGTCTACCCCGGCGCCACAGAAGAAGATTGCGTTCCCGTTCTAGAGCAGCGGTCTGGGCTAACGCTGAACACGGACTTTTTCGTAGGCTACAGCCCTGAACGGATTAACCCCGGCGACAAACAACACCGGTTGCCAAGCATCAAGAAAGTGACATCAGGGTCAACGCCCGAAGTCGCAGACCTGATCGACGCGCTTTACCGTAAGATCATCACAGCAGGCACCTACAAAGCCCCTTCGATCCGCGTCGCCGAGGCTGCCAAAGTGATCGAAAACGCGCAACGTAACCTTAACATCGCCTTTATGAATGAATTGGCGATCATCTTTGACAAGATAGGTATCGACACCAAAGAGGTGCTTGAGGCGGCGGCGACAAAATGGAATTTCCTACCCTTTCAGCCGGGTCTTGTTGGCGGGCACTGCATCGGTGTTGATCCTTATTATCTGACCCACAAAGCGCAGGCATTGGGCTACAATCCCGAAATCATTCTTGCCGGGCGGCGGATGAATGATGGCATGGGCCCCTATGTTGCCGGAAAGATGGTTAAATCCATGCTGAAGAAAGGCATTCAGGTGAACGGCGCGCGGGTTCTGGTGCTGGGACTGACATTCAAGGAAAATTGCCCCGATCTGCGCAACACCAAGGTGGTTGATGTCATCAATGAGCTACAGGAATACGGTGCAACAGTAGACGTGCACGACCCCCGAGCCGATGCTGATGAGGCCGATAGACTATACGGGATCAAGCTGGCGAATGAACCGGAAACGGGCCAGTATGACGGGATACTATTGGCCGTGCCGCATCAGGAATTCCAGCAGGCAAAGCCCGAAACTCTGCGTCGCCTGGGCGCTCAGAACAGTGTCTTTATGGACATGAAAAGCATCTTTAACAAAGAAGACAGCGATAGCCGCCTGTAACACCTTTGCTATTTCTTGAGCTTTTTCAAAGCCTCTGCACATCCGACTGAAATTTCTTTTTCGTGTTTCTCCAGGCACGCTTTTACCGCACCGTCTCCATACGGAACACCCGGGCACAGCCGCTCCACGTCTGGTTCGCAATATTCCAGCAGCTGCACAACTTCTTCGGCCTTGTGGCTTTCGGCGTTTGCCGAAACCGCATAAGAAATCGAAAATGCAATAACAATAAGTTTCTTCATAAGAGTCCTCTTTTCGTTCAGATTTCCACATAAAGGCGTCCAAAGACATTATAGGTCTGATGATGTTAGCGTGACAAGGTTACTAAAGGCTTCGCATTCCCCACGATCAGGGATCGGCTTTTCGCGTTAGTAAGGCGGCCACCGCAACATAATGAAATTCATACCGTTCAGGATATTGTCGGACAAGTTTCTCGGACTGGTCAAACACAAATTCAACAAGCGTCTCCAACGATGGATGATTTGCAAAGTTCAGCCTTAGCACGGCTTCGGTGAATGCCCGGAAAAAATTGGTATAGGCCGCTGCATAAACGTCAATATCGCCCGTCTTTTCATACTCTTGAACAAATGGCACTGTAACCTCATAGAATTCCGACCGCTCAAGTGTAAACAGGTTGGCAACCTCTGAATCCGGGTCTTCAAACGGTGCAGTCAGTTCTTTCAGTGTTCGGAAGTATACTGGCTGGTAGTACTGATCATAGTCGCCCTGGCTGATCATTGCCTGATCCACAGCTTCTAGAACCGCGTCGTTCAGAACATCATACAACCCGTCGCATGTCCGAAATTCATCCCCTGCCCCAAACACCTGAATCAGCAACTTTCCGCCGGGGACAAGTTCGGCGGCGCGGGCTTTGGCAAAATCCTGCAAATCAGAATACGCCAACTCTGCAAACACCTTTTCCTCGGCCTTTGTAACCTGACCAACTGCCCGCTGTTTGCTGGGACCGTTTGGTAAGATGTAACCGGGAAGCTGCTCCAACGGTCGTTTGCTTAGAAAGCCAATCGCGTTGAAAGTGGTCGCAAAATGCACCGATTTTGGCGGCAGAAGCTGGTCAAACATCGATCCACCAACCGTAGCAGAGAACACATTGTCATCGTCATATCCCCCGCCCTCTTTGGGCGAGAGACGTAGAAACAGTTCGGAAAAATCATTGGTTGGCAGATCGCTGTGGATTGTCTGAATGGGCAAATCACTGGTTTTGCGAACAGCAACGATCAAGCGTTTTAAAACTGCGACCGAATTCGCGCCCTCAGAGCATCCAAAATCAACAAGCCCGATGGTAGCGGTCTGATCATCCAGTACCAACTGGTCAAAAGCATCATCCAGCCAGGAAAGCACATAGGATATTGCCGAAAGCTGAGGCGCCGAGTTGTCGTTGTAAAACCCCTGCCCTACCATTCCACTTGTAACTTGCACTTTACTCTCTCCTCTGACGGATCACTGAAAACGCTCTTTGGTTGGATCCCTCTCTAACAGATCACCCCAATCGGTGCGGTACGCCATTTCCTTCAGAACTGTTTCAGGCAAGAATTCCTGCCCCTGACGGATTTGCCAACCACCGCCCAGACCTTTGTAAACCGCCACAAGATTTGACGCTACTTGTGATCGGGAATCAATCAGATTGGCCTGCGCACTTAACAGCGCTTGCAGCGCATTCAGCACCCGCGAATAATCGGCAATGCCGTCCTTATACTGGCTTGTCGCGATCTCGGCGGCCTTTTGGGCGGCATCCGCGCTCTTTTGATAAAACCCAACCTGTTTACGCGCCTGATAATAGGCGACCATTGCGTTCTCGACCTCGGAATAGGCAACAATCACCGTGTTCTGATAGTTGGCGACAAGCGCCTGAAACGCCGCGTCCTGTGCCCGCACGTTGTTTTTGATCCGGCCATAGTTGAACAGGTTCCAGACCACCCCGGCACTTAGCAGCCCGGTGCCACTGTCCGAAGTGAAAAGATCATTGCCAGCCGAAGCTTGCAGACCAATTGCGCCCGACAGAATGAATTGCGGATAAAGATCAGACAGGGCAATCCCAACCTGCGCAGATTGCATCGCTGCCTCAAGTTCGGCAGCGCGAACATCGGGGCGGCGGCGCAACAATTCGGCAGGCAATCCAACCGCTATGTTTGAACGCGACCTTGGGATACGGCCATATTGGCGTAGCACCCCGGACATTGCAGATGGTGGTTTCCCCAGCAATACGGCCAGCGCATTTTTGGACTGCTGCAATTCGCTTTCCAACCCCGGAACCAGCGCCTTGGTATTGTTCAACAACGCCGTGGATTCCTGTACGTCCAGTTCCGTCGTGACTCCGGTATTGAACCGCAACTCGGTCAGGTCAGAGGACTGCTGCTGAAGCGCAATGTTGTCCCGTGCAACCCCAAGCGCCTCTTGCAACGCGCGAATGTTGACATAAACGGCGGCCACATCACCAGTAAGCGTGACCAACGCATCATCATAATTGGCAACCTGTGCCGCCAGATTTGCTTTGGCCGCCTGCGTTCCGCGACGCTGCGCGCCCCAGACATCCAGTTCCCATTGCGCATCAAATCCAATCTCGTTGGTGGCAAAATCCAGATCAAGATCAACGACCTGCTCGATATCTTTAATTGGGCCAAGATTTTCACTAATTCTGCGCCGTGAACTGGATGCAGCACCAAATTGCGATTGCGGATAGAGCTCGCCAAAGGCGATGCCCAGTTGCGCACGTGCCTGCAAAACCCGCGCACCGACGATCTGTAGCGACAGATTTTGTGCATAGGCATCAGCGATCAGTTTGTTCAACGTCGGATCATTGAATGTTTCCCACCATTTGACCACGGGCGCGCTGCGGGATGTCAGACCGCTTTGCTGACTTGCGCTGGGGCTGTTGGTTTCCATCCACTGGCTGACCACAGGCGAACCGGGGGTGACAAAATCAGGGCCAATTGGATTTGTGCAGCCAACCAATGCGCCAATGGCCAGAACCGCCGGGAAAAATGCTGGACGTCGCGACCAACGACCTGTTTGATCCGGTGACGGCCTGACTGCCTGTGTCATTACTCATTTCCCCCGACCTCGTTCACGAGGCGCTTTTAGATATCAAGTGGTCTTATGAAGTTGGCAAATGCATAAATCCGAATTCCGATACGGCGCAGGAATTCGAAACTTTGCCCTTTTCCGGTGTAAACAGCGACCGCAGCATGTCCGCCAGCCGGAAAAGTATACCCGTCAGGCACATCAACCTTGATCTGTACAGCAATTTGACCGGGCAGTTTTGGCAGAATAAAATTGGGAAGCGTGCCCGATGGTTTATATTGACCCTGCCTTGTCGCCCACCAAATGGCTTCGACTTTGCCGGTCAGAATTTCACCGGGATACAGATCAAGAGCAACCTCGACCTCTTGCCCCGGTTTAACGAATTTTAGGTTCTGCTGGCGGAAACTGCCCAAAATGTAAGGATTGTCAGCGGTCACAAAACTTGCAATCGCAGCCACGCGGAACGTACCAACCACAAGCCCGGGCCGCGCCTGTTGGGACACGATTATTCCGTCTTCGGGGGCATAAATCGTTGTGTTATCCAGATAATACTGCGCCTCGTCCAGTTGCGACTGTGCCTGAATTACCCCGGTGTTTACGCCGTCAATGTTGGATGCCAACGCCAGTTCGGCTTTTTTCTGGTTGGCTTGCGCCTCTTTAACCATAGCCTCGTCTTCGGTGACCTGTTCAACCCAGCGGTCCAGATCGGACTGACTGCCCCCGCCAGCGGGAACAAGTTTTTCATATCTTGCGCGTTGGGTAATCGCATAAGCCCATTTCGCATTTGCCCGCTCAATCGCCTCGGTCGCGGCAATCAGATCCTGCTCGAGTATCAACGCGTTTTGTTGTGCTGCAACCAATTGTGCCTTGGCGCTGTCGCGCGCAGCGACATAGATTATATCGTCAAACCGATAAAGCGGATCACCCTTTTTAACGGGTTGGTTCGGAGTAACCAGAACCTCGGTCAGAATTGTTGGCTGAGTCAGTTTCGGGACAATCTGGATCGTCGAGCGTACAACATGGCTGTCGATTGTGTAGGGTTGAAAAAACCGCAGCGCGACAAGAAAAATCAACAGCAAATGCCCGCCGACGTAGACAGTCACAAGGCCCCAAACAATACTGAATTTCAGCAACTTCGCTTTGAAAAACACGAACCAGACAAAGATAATGTAGAAAAGCGTAATACCAAGCGCGACGACCATTATTGAAACATTCTTTTCTGGTTAGTTTCAGGCATTATCTTTTGACGTTTCCGGGCTGTCGGGTTCCAGATATTCATCCTTTACCGCACCCCCAAGTCTTTCAATTTCTTTGCGAACCGCTTTTCGCTCGTCCTCGGGATACCGCCTTATATCAACGGTCATTGAATCGTGAAACGCCCACATAAAGGCATGCACCCAGGGCACAACCACAAGAAAACCCATGTACCCCATGATTTTGACGGCTTCAGCATGGGGATGATTGCGCTGCAATGCGATCCGCCCGGGCAAACCCATTAAGAATATGACAAATGCAGACAGGGCGGCCATTAGCAAAACGATCGCTAGGAATGTCATATAATCATAGTTGGTTAATGGTCGTCCAAGCAGTTCCATATCAAACGCCCCTTGCTGGTTTGGTTTTTGGCTCGAAACGCATATTTCGACACAATAATACAACCGAATTGCCAGTGTTATTGTATATTTGGCTAAAACAACCTCTCGTGCAAGACCCATCTGAAATCGTGTGCTGGACTAATGGCCGACTACCAAAATTTTTTACCTGAAACGAAAAATGGCGCTGGGGATTAACCCAGCGCCGGTCTTGCTGTCAGTGTGAGTGGTCTGTTTGGTCTTGGTCGTTTAGTTACGGCAGCAGGGTGATCCTGTATGGGGCATTGGGTTCGCCCTGCCGTCGCTTCCCCTTGCTAGCGTGTTTGCTTGGTTCGGGCGGCAAGCACTTCGGCTTTTTGCTCGGCTCGGTTGGCAAGCGTTACGTCCAGTATGACATTCTCACCTTTCCGTAGGACTTCTATCTGAACAACTGCGTCTGGATCCTGCTGAGCAACCGCCCGCGTCAGATCGCGCAGTTCTTTGATCTCGGTTCCGTCAAACTGAAGAACGATGTCTCCAGCTTTGAGCTTCGCTGCACTTGCAGGGCTGTCGTCAACAACACTTTCGATGACGATGCCTTTGCCTTTGTCAAATCCAAGGGCTCTGGCGGTTTCTGCTGAGACCCGCTTAATCTGAACACCAAGCCAGCCGCGATCAACCTGACCGTTATCTTTCAGGTCGGCCACGATGTTTTGAACAAGGTCGGACGGAACAGCAAAGCCGATCCCGACATATCCACCACTAGGCGAAAAGATCGCGGTGTTCACACCAACAACTTCGCCATTTGCATCAAAAAGCGGACCACCCGAATTGCCTCGGTTGATTGCTGCATCCGTCTGAATGAAGTCATCATAAGGACCGGAATTGATGTTGCGCGATGTGGTGGAAACAATGCCAGACGTCACAGTGCCCGAAAGTCCGAATGGGCTGCCCATGGCAATCACTTCGTCACCGACACGCAATTTTTCGGACGATCCGAATTCAACAACCGCAAGCGGCTCGTCTGTTTCAACTTGCAGCAATGCGATGTCAGTCAGCGGGTCCGCCCCCACAACCGTTGCCTCAGCGGTGGTTCCATCGGCAAACTTGACCGTAACCGATTCTGCATTTTCGATAACGTGCTGGTTGGTCACGATCAGACCGTCAGCGTCGATGATAAAGCCTGAACCGGCACCCTTCATCGCCCTGCCATTCTGTTCTGGCATCCGCTGCATCTGACCCCCAAAGCGGCGTTTGAACTCTTCAAACATATCGCCTTCGGGCGTTGCAGCACCGGAAGGTTTAGGTTTAGGTTTAGCTTTGCTAGTAACTTCAATGAAAACAACGGCAGGGGAAACGGTTTCAACCAAATCGGCATATCCGCCGGGAACAATTGCCATTGCCGTCGCCGGGGTCAGTGCCACCATCGCCGTGGTCGCAAGCGCCGCGGACAATGTCAAAGCTGCATTCTTGGGGGATTTCATCGTCATTAATTCTCTCCTTGGTTTCTGTGTCTGAAAGGGAATTAGTTCCGTGAACTGTCAGAGTCCTGTCGGGTTCTATACAAATATGTAATGTGCCAACTTCACCGTCTTGCCATTCTGTTCTGGCATCTGCGGCATCTGACCCCCAAAGCGGCGTTTGAACTCTTCAAACACATCGCCTTCGGGCATTTCACCACCGACAGGTTTCGGTCCAGGTTTAGCTTTGCCAAAAAATGGCGCTGGGGATTAACCCAGCGCCGGTCTTACTGTCAGAGTGAGTGGTCTTGGTCATTTAGTTACGGCAGCAGGGTGATCCTGTATGGGGCAATGGGTTCGCCCTGCCGTCGCTTCCCCTTGCTAGCGTGTTTGCTTGGTTCGGGCATCGAACTCTTCAATCGTATCGCCTTCGGGCATTGCAGCACCGGCAGGTTTAGGTTTAGGTGCAGCTTTGCCAGTAAGTTCTTTGGAAACACCGTCAGGGGAAACGGTTTCAACCAAATCGGCATTTCCGCCGGGAACAACTGGCGTTGCCATCGCCGGGGTCAGTGCGACCATCGCCGTGGTCGCAAGCGCCGCGGACAATGTCAAAACTGCATTCTTAAGGGATTTCATCGTCATTAGCTCTCTCCTTGATTTTTGCGCCTGAAAAGAAATTAGTTCCGTGAACTGTCAGAGTCCTGTCGGGTTCTATACAAATATGTAATGTGCCAACTTCACCGCCTTGCCATTCTGTTCTGGCATCTGCGGCATCTGACCCCCAAAGCGGCGTTTGAACTC
>PIVL01001158.1 GCA_003354145.1 Paracoccaceae bacterium | reverse complement strand
TTGGGGTTGTATGGTTAAGTGACTAAGCGTACACGGTGGATGCCTTGGCAGTCAGAGGCGATGAAGGACGTATTAACTTGCGATAAGCGTAGATTAGGCAGTAAAAGCCACTTGAGTCTGCGATTTCCGAATGGGGAAACCCAGCGGCATAAGCCGTTATCGCTACGTGAATACATAGCGTAGCGAGGCGAACCGGGGGAACTGAAACATCTAAGTACCCCGAGGAAGAGAAATCAATTGAGATTCCGGCAGTAGCGGCGAGCGACCCCGGATTAGCCCTTAAGCGGCATTAGCGTCAGGTGAATGTGCTGGAAAGCACAGCGGAACAGGGTGATAGCCCCGTAGCCGACAACGCTTTTACCGTGAAATCGAGTAGGACGGGACACGTGATATCCTGTCTGAACATGGGGGGACCATCCTCCAAGGCTAAATACTCCTGACTGACCGATAGTGAACCAGTACCGTGAGGGAAAGGCGAAAAGAACCCCTGTGAGGGGAGTGAAATAGAACCTGA
>PIVL01001157.1 GCA_003354145.1 Paracoccaceae bacterium | reverse complement strand
CGATGCAGGGCAAGCGTCCGTATGCGCTTAGTTCATGCAGGGGAGCGTCCGCGTGCGCCTTATACACGCAGGGATTTTAGCGTCCGTATGCGCTTCGTACATGCAGGGACAGCGTCCGCATGCGCTTGGTACATGCGAGGGCGTCCGCATCCGCCAAAATAGATGCAGGGCAAGCGTCCGCATGCGCTTAGTTCATGCAGGGGAGCGTCCGCGTGCGCCTTATACACGCAGGGTTTTGAGCGTCCGTATGCGCTTTGTACATGCAGGGACGGCGTCCGCATGCGCCTGGTACATGCAGGGATTTTGATGGCGTCCGCATCCGCCTAAAGATGCAGGGATGCGACCGCATGCGCAAAAACATGCAGGGCCGATCAGGTTCTCCGCGGACCTCATCACGACGGACAAGCTCCTCGGCCAGATCCCGGCGCCGCAGCTCGCCCGGCCGCTGACCTCCGACCAGCTGGAGGACAGGCCAGGCTGCGCTGACGCCCGCGGCCGCCCGGTGCGGGGGGGGC
>PIVL01001156.1 GCA_003354145.1 Paracoccaceae bacterium | reverse complement strand
AATGGGTTTTACAATCCACGTCGGCGTCATTCATCGCTGGGCGGCAAAAGCCCCTTGGCATTCGAAAGAAAGGCCGCCTAAATGAGTTGAGAGACCGGAACGCAAGCGTGACAAGACCAAGGTCAGTTTGAGCGGAGCCCCGAAAGCCGCCATTTCCAGATCGGGGATGATCCGGTCCTTACAGCAGGTTGGCTCGAAGACTCGGCATTCGGTCGGCGGAACCAGTCGTTGGATGAGCGGGGACCGACCGGCGACTACGAGCCCAGAGCGGTCGGATTGAAATCGCTTCCTTCGCTCATGCAGCAAACGGAACGACCCGATTGACCCGGGAGCCATGCTGCGACGCATCAAGGGAAGCGGCCGTTCGATGTCGCTGCAGCGAGATTTTGGGGCCCTATGACCGAGTTGCGGACGGAGCGGCCTGATGCGGTTGCGGCGAAATCACGCCGCAATTGCGCTGACACGAGGGGAGCAACAACGGGTTCAATTTCCGCGCCGCAGAAATTTTTCCGTTT
>PIVL01001155.1 GCA_003354145.1 Paracoccaceae bacterium | reverse complement strand
GGATCAAAATAACCGAGTGGGCTCCCGGCCCCCGGACCACCCGGGGGGAGGGCCGATGGGGACCCCGGGGGTCCCCGATGGGGCCCACGGGAACCCCGATTAGCAAGATTCCCGGGCGGCCTCCCGGACCCCCGGGTGGCACCCGATGGGCCACCCGGGGCTCCCGGGTATCAAAATTCCCGGGGGGCTTCCCGGCCACGCCGGACCTCCCCGGGGGGCCAAACCGGGCTCGGGGGGGCTCCCGGCTCCCGGACCACCCCGGGGCCGATGGGTACTCCGGGGGTCCCCGATGGGGCATTGATGGGGCCCACCCAACCGGCCCACGACTGACCCGGCCCCCGGACCACCCGACGGCCGATGGGTACTCCGGGGGTCCCCGATGGGACCCACGGGAACACCGGGAAGCAATATTCCCGCGGGGCCTCCCGGACCCCCGGGGGGCGCCCGATGAACCACCCGGGGCCCCCGGGGAGCAAAATTCCCGTGGGGCTTCCCGGCCCCCCGGACCCCACGAG
>PIVL01001154.1 GCA_003354145.1 Paracoccaceae bacterium | reverse complement strand
AGTGATGCGATCACGGTCGCTCTCTCCGGTGGCGGAGCGGTGGCCGAAGGCGCCAATGCCAGTTATGCCATCGCGGTCAGTGGCCCGGTTGCCAGTGGCGAGACCGTCACCGTCGAGATCGGTACTACGGACGGAGATGCAACGGTCGGCACAGACACAGCGGCGTTCCTGGCAGCAGTGGGGACGGCGGCTACGGGAGACTGGTCTCTCAGCGGCAGCACCCTCACCTATACCGGTACCGGCGCAGCCCCTGCAGCACTCAACATCAGCCTCGGCATTACCGACGATGCACTGGCAGAAGGTGCAGAAGACTTTAGTGTGGATCTGAGCAGCGTTGGCGGCACCGCCAGCAACGTGACCCTCGGCAACGACACCGTCACCAGCACCATTGATGCCAGTGATGCGATCACGGTCGCTCTCTCCGGTGGCGGAGCGGTGGCCGAAGGCGCCAATGCCAGTTATGCCATCGCGGTCAGTGGCCCGGTTGCCAGTGGCGAGACCGTCACCGTCGAGAT
>PIVL01000513.1 GCA_003354145.1 Paracoccaceae bacterium | reverse complement strand
TAAGGTGATCCCCTTCACCGGAAAAATCTGGCGCATTCTGGCCAAAGAAATCGCTCATCTGCCGCTCACTCCGGCCCGCGCGCCCGAGGGGCGGTTCCACTACGATGGCCAGACCGCGATATATACCTCGCTGACCGCCGAAGGTGCTGGCATCGCCATTCAACGCTATCTGGCAGAAGACACACGGCCCAAAGTAATCGTGCCGCTTTTGGTCAAAGCAACCGACATATTGGATATGCGCGGCACGCCCGAGGACGTTCAAGGATCCACGATGGTCTGGCAAGATATCCGCGCCAAAGGGCTGCGCGCGCCAACATGGGACGTTTCGGACATGGCCCGCAGATCAGGGGCGCAAGGTATCCTTTATCGCTCACGCTCACGCCCTGAGTTCAGCCATCTTGCATTATTTGGTGTGCCCAAACCCGGCTCACTTACTTGCTCAGCTGACGCCATAGACTGGCCATAGGGTAAACACCGGCTTTGGCGCGAAGGTTGACGGGCCTGCCCCAGCCCCGCACAGTTGTTTGCGAACAGTGACTTGTAAGGAGAACCGCCCGTGACTGTTTTGTGGCGCGGCAGTTGGGCAACAAAGATACGCATCGGCTCGGGTCTGGTGCTGTTCGTCTTTGCGTTGTTGCATTTCCTTAATATCGGGCTGGGATTGTTTTCATCTGAGTTGATGGAACAGGCACAGGGCTGGCGCAAACTGTTCACCCGCAGCGTTATTGGCGGTCCGATCCTGTATTCCGCCCTTCTGGCCCATGCCGGGCTTGCTCTTTGGAAAGTAGCACGGCGAAGGACGTTGCGGCTTCCGGTCTGGGAACTCATTCAGATCACCTTTGGCCTGATGATCCCGCTGATGTTGTTTGCGCATGTTGCCCACACCCGAGCGGCGCACGAGATTTATGGTGTGAATGATCACTTCGGCTATATCATTGCGCTGATCTGGGGCTCAAACGACGGAATAATGCAGGCTGTTCTGATGCTGATTGTCTGGGTGCATGGCTGTGTTGGCCTGCATTTCTGGCTTCGGTCGACTAAATTCTGGCAACGGTATTTGCCCTACCTGATTGGATTTAGCGTATTTGTCCCCGGCTTTGGCTTGGCGGGCTATCTGACCGAAGGTCGCCGCGTCGCGATTGCCTTTGCCGATCCTGATACCCGTGCTGCCTTGCAAGAGACCTATAACTGGCCGGACCGCGATGACTTTCTGGCGCTGATTGCCGGAACAAACATGGCGGTCACCGTATTCTGGGGGCTGTTGGCAATGGTGGCGCTGACTTATTTGGCACGAAAGTATCTGATGGGGCGTAATACGGTCCGCATCCGCTATGTGGATGGGCCCAGTGTGTCCTCTCCAAAAGGATTGACCTTGCTGGAAATGTCCCGCGCCAATGGCGTTCCCCATACCGCCCTGTGCGGCGGGCGCGGGCGATGTACCACTTGTCGTGTTGTGGTTGAAGAAGGCGGTGATCTGCTGCTCCCGCCAAGCGCTGCAGAAAAGGCCAGCCTGCGCGCGGTTAACGCGCCTCCTAACACACGGCTGGCCTGCCAAATCCGCCCCACTAACCCTGCCTCAGTGTTTCGGGTGTTTCGCCCCGATGGTCGGCGTACGCGCAGCCATGCAAGTCAGGGGCAAGAACGGCGTCTGGCGATCCTGTTTCTGGACATGCGCGGCTTTACTGCACGCACCACAGGGCAGTTGCCCTATGATGTGGTTTTCCTGCTGAACCGGTTTTTTGATGCTATCGTGCCACCTATTGTGGCGGCTGGCGGAACCGTAGACAAATATCTGGGCGATGGCCTGCTGGCCGTGTTTGAAACGGCAGATGAGAAAAGCTCGGCTTTGTCGGCACTACAGGCGGCCGAAGGTATTCGCACGGCGTTGACCAAATTCAACCTGACACTGATAGATGAAGAACAAACCGAAGTGCAGATCGGTATCGGTCTTCATCTAGGCGACGTCGTGTTGGGCGAAATTGGTGCAGCGGGCAATGCTCCGCGAACGTTGATCGGGGATACTGTGAATGCGGCCAGTCGTCTGGAGGGTCAAACCAAAGAATTGGATGTCGACCTTTTGGTGTCCGAGGCCGTGCTGAAAAGTGCTGAAATCTCAATGGAT
>PIVL01000203.1 GCA_003354145.1 Paracoccaceae bacterium | reverse complement strand
TCGATGATGTTCATGCGCATCTTGTCGCTTGATTCTTCACCAGCTACGCCAGTCTCGGTACGCTCCCAGAACGTGGTGGTCGCAGCGGACGTGATCGTAATGCCGCGTTCCTGTTCCTGCTCCATCCAGTCCATTGTTGCGGCGCCATCATGCACCTCACCAATGTTGTGGGATTTGCCAGTATAGAACAGAATCCGTTCAGTACAGGTTGTTTTACCTGCATCAATATGCGCCATGATACCAAAGTTACGGTACCGCTCCAGGGGATATTCGCGTGCCATGTGTCGGCCCTCTAAGTCTTAACAGTTACCAGCGATAGTGCGAGAAGGCCTTGTTAGCCTCTGCCATCTTGTGCGTGTCTTCACGCTTTTTCACAGCGGAACCGCGGGATTGCACAGCATCCATCAGTTCGCCTGCAAGACGCTCTTCCATCGTGTTTTCATTGCGCGAACGCGATGCATTGATCAGCCAGCGAATGGCCAGCGCCTGACGACGCTCGGGGCGTACTTCGACAGGAACCTGATACGTTGCACCACCAACCCGGCGCGAGCGAACTTCGACCGAGGGTTCAATGTTTTCGAGTGCTTCATGGAACACTTCAAGCGGCGCGCGCTTGATTTTGGTCTCAACACGATCCATCGCGTTGTAAACAATCCGCTCTGCAACCGACTTTTTACCGTCGATCATCAGATTGTTCATGAATTTAGTCAGAATGCGATCGCCAAATTTGGCGTCCGGCAATACTTCGCGTTTTTCAGCGGCGTGACGACGTGACATCTGCTGATCTCCTTATTTCGGACGCTTGGCGCCGTATTTCGAACGACGTTGTTTACGGTCTTTGACACCCTGGGTATCCAGAACACCACGCAGCACGTGATAACGCACGCCGGGAAGGTCTTTGACACGACCGCCGCGGATCAGAACAACCGAGTGTTCCTGCAGGTTGTGGCTTTCACCCGGGATATAAGAAATGACCTCAAAGCCATTGGTCAGGCGCACTTTGGCAACCTTACGCATGGCCGAGTTCGGCTTCTTAGGGGTGGTTGTGTACACGCGTGTGCAGACGCCGCGTTTTTGCGGGCACTGCTCAAGATGCATGGACTTTGAGCGTTTAATTTTGGGCTGCCGCGGCTTGCGGATCAGCTGTTGGATCGTTGGCATTCCGGTATTATCCCCGTTTCGCAACACATGTGTCATGCACGCATGATGCGTGCGGTTAAATCTTAACGCTTTACGCGTCCGCAAAGCGCAACAACCGCATTCGCCCCATATATTCGGGAACGACGCGGCTGGTCTCCAGAGGATCGGGATCATTTGATCCGGATCTTGACCACTTCAGTACTGAATTCGACGATTAGGTTAACACCCATCTGTCGAGATAGCGCGCATATATGGGGAGTCGCACCCCGTGTCAACAGCCCCTAACGCTTGCTAAGCACTCGCGTCGCTGCAACATTGCAAATGGGCATGAAACAGCAGAACTCAAGTGCAGGCAGGTACATTATGCAGGTTATCGGACTATGTCGGTTTTCTTATCTGGGCCTGGGCGGATTTCAGGTTAATCACGACACATTGGAAGAGCGTGCCGCATTCCTTTATGCGCCTGAACGGTTAGAAGAACGTTTTCGGACTTTTCAAACAATGATGCTGCCACCGCTTAAGGCGCAAACCGACCCCGATTTCACATTTCTGATCGTTACCGGCGATAGTCTGCCGACCGCTGCCTATGATCGGTTGATGGATCTTGTCGCTGATATGCCGCAGGTCGTGATACAAAAACACCCACCTCGGCAACACCGCAAAATCATGCGCGAAGCAATTAATTCCGTTCGGTTGTTCGATCATGACCTATGCGCTCAGTTCCGCATGGATGACGATGACGCTGTCGCGTGTTGTTACGTCGAGAAACTTCGAGAAGCGGTCGAAGACGTGCGCGAAATGGCGCAAAAACATCGCCATATCGCGATAGATTTCAATACCGGCTTTATTGCCCGGCCCGGAAGGGATGGATTGCAAACCACGCCCGTCAATAACGCCTATACTACGGCTGCATTGGCAATAGTGTTTCGCCGTGAGGTCAGCCAGACCGTTATGAATTTCTCTCATTTCAAAATTGGGCGCTCTATGCCCACTGTCACTTTCACTGGCAAAGACATGCTGATCCGCGGGCATAATGATTACAACGATTCTCGTCAGAAATCTGGCATCAAACCGGTGGAATTGGCTCCTCAAAGCCCAGAGGAAGAGACGCATTTCAAAGAAATATACAACATTGATGCTGACGAAGTACGAAGGGTGTTCTCAGCCGCGTAACAGCGCCCGTTCCCTGAACAAGGTAAACAACCCCGTCGCCACTACGATCACCGCGCCCAACATGGTCACACCATCCGGCCAGTCGCCAAACATTAGCCAGCCCAACACCAGAGCCCACAGCAACCCAGTATAACGGAATGGCGCGATAAACGACACGTCCCCAACGCGCATCACCTGCACGCTGAACTGATAGCCGCCCATGATAAACACGGACGACCCTGCCAAAAGCGCCCAGTGGCGCAGTTCGACAGGTTGCCATTGCTCACCCAGCGACCCAATCAGGCCAAACCCCAGGATGGCCATAGATACAGCAACAGTGACTGTCATCGACGGCAGATCAGGCGACATCCTCCGCGTCACCAGATCGCGCAGAGTTACCGACAGAACCGCGCCCAAAGCATAGACTGAATAGATATTGAACCCGTCCGCTCCGGGGCGCACGATTAGCAGCATGCCGACGAACCCAACAGCAATAGCCACAGACCGCCGCCAACCAACCGCCTCGCGGAAGAATAGCGCGGCACCTAAGGTTACGGTCAGCGGTAACATCTGTAATACAGCTGAAATATTGGCTAGGGGCATGTGAAGCAATGCCGTGATAAAGCAATAAGTCGCGGCAACTTCGGTCAGACACCGCACCGACAGCAACATAAAATCGTGCCAAGTCATGCGAAAATCAAGCGCGCGCATTCGTGCTGCCACCACCAGAACCAACGCCAGTGTCATCACCCCGCGCAGGGTAAGCAACTGAAACAGCGGCAATGCCCCGTCGGTCGCTTTGATAAACGCATCATTGATCGTATAGGCCGCCATGCTGGCCATCATCAACAACGCGCCTTTGGTGTTTGGTGACATGCTCAAAGCGCCTTTAGATTATCCATTTCGACCTCGAAATGTTGCCGCAGCTGTCGCGCAATCACCCTTGGTTTCATCTTACGTGTCAGCCCCATTTGTGTTGGCCGGGATTTGTTATCCCCGTGAATCGTACGGATAAAGGCCGGTACGGATATGTCCGAAAACGTGTTGTAGTGCTGGGCCAGTGCCCTGTGAACATAGCGATAGGGATTACGCGGATAGTCGACTGGTGCAACCAGCGTAGTACCCGTAGAAAGCGGTGCGCGTTCGCAGGCATCAAACACATCGTTGTCACCTTCTCGGGCTTCAACGTAGAACCCGCGATTATAGGCAATCACAAATGGCGTTTCCGGTCCTTGCAAATCAAGCAATCCTGTCGCCAAATGTTTGGTCCGTTTGACAAAGTCGATATCAACAGCGTCATCGTCATCCAGCCGGAACATTATGCGATGGCTACAGTCTTCAACCGGAATGGAATTATAACCGCCCTTGAGCAGTTGGTAATGTTTGTCCGTCCCAACCGGCATACAATGGATATTGGGAAGCGGGTCCAGCAATGCCTTCAAACGGCTCAGATGCTTTGCAGGCATGGATTCGCCGGTCAGCACAACACAGTCAAAATCAGCGTCGCTTTGGCGGATCAAGGATGGCAGGCACAGGTTTTCGAAAATACGAAATCGTAGCTCCATCCTTTCGTCCGAAAATATGTGTTCTGCAATTTTTTCCAGCGTCTCAAATCGTTCGGAGTAATAGGTCGGAGTCAGCACTGAAAAGCGCAAAACGCCGATAACTTTCGCACGAGGCTCCATGTCTGATTTGCTCCTGGCTGCTCTGCTTGACAGAACACCTAAGTGACAAAATGGAAAGGGTCTAAATTTGACCGTAAGAGGTGGTCCTATTACTTCGACCAGTTATCAGCCATCTTAAGATGAATCAGGATTTCATTTAGCCTGCCAATTCCATACCAATTAAGAATGTACAAATTGAAATCAGGTATTAAGGCCGATCCAGTACGTCGCTGGGCTTTGCCTGACAGGATTTTTTTGGATATGGAGCCTGTGCAATTCTCGCAGGAGTGTTTTTGCAGCGAGCATCAACACACGTGTTCCATGCCGAGCGCATTATTCCCGGCGAAGGGTTTGCCTGAAATCATATTTATGTCACCGATGGCATCGTTGCTTTTGACTTCCACGGGTATTCATTACGCTTAAATTTGCTCAATCATTTTACAAACAATTGGTCCGACAGCTACGACAGTGGCTGGACCTGCCGAATTGAGCGCGTTGATTTTGATTTGCTGAGCACTGCTGATCTAAACCAACGAAAAATGCTTTGCCCGGATCAGTATTTGGAGGATCCTATAGTGCGGGCCAAATCGTTTCTTGACCGCTTCGATCATCCGAAATCCATGGAGCGGGCTAGACTTGGCAACGCAATCAAAAGAAAAGGTTCTCTCAACTTTCAGCAGGCAAACCGAGATCGGCATGGATCAAATCGATAGATACGGTCAGATCATATTTCTGCACGGCCCCTCCAGCAGCGGAAAATCTACGATAGCAGTCGCCTTGCAAGCCGCCATCGAACAACCGTTTTTACACCTATCAATTGATCATATTCGTGATTCCGGCGTTCTTCCCAATGACCGGATCACGTCACAAGAATTTCCATGGGCAAATTTGCGAGCGCCATTATTTGACGGATTTCACGCCTCATTAGCGGCCTTTGCACGGACTGGAAACAACCTGATTCTGGAACATATTCTGGATACTGACTGCTGGATAGCAGACCTTAGGCGCATCCTAATGCCGTTTGATGTCTATTTTGTTGGACTTCATTGCGATTTGGCAGAACTGCGAACTCGTGAAATTGAACGCGGCAATCGCGAAATAGGGGGTGCTGAGAAGGATTTCCATTCCGTTCATGTCGGGCGAAAATATGATCTAGAGATTTCAACAACCGCCTCAACAGAACAAAATGTCGCAACAATTTTGGCTGGTTGGCGGTCAGGCCAACGCAATTCCGATTTCTCATAATAGGCGGGTGTGAAAAGTCAGCTTTGTTGGCGCCAAATCCTTCATCACACAATAAAAAAGGGCCCCCGCACCGATAGCACAGGGGCCCAATTTGTTTAGGTCGTCGGTCGCGAATTAGTCGCGGCTCTCCGGCGTATCAACGATCAACGAGTCAAACGGGTCTGACCCAACGATGTCATCTGCCAGAGGCGCAGCCAGTGCCGCAGCCGCTTCGGCCTCGGCACGACGGGCTTCGATCACGACGTTGTCGCGGTCTGTTGCCACACGGCGCATCTGCTGGGTTGCCCCACCAGTCCCCGCCGGGATCAAACGACCCACAATGACGTTTTCTTTCAGACCAACCAGTTTGTCGCGCTTGCCCTGAACCGATGCCTCGGTAAGAACCCGCGTGGTTTCCTGGAACGAGGCCGCCGAGATGAACGACCGGGTTTGCAACGACGCCTTGGTAATACCCAGAAGGATCGCGCCGCCTTTGGCCTCGCGTCCACCTTTGGACAGTGCCTTTGCGTTGGCTTCGTTGAACTCCTGTTTATCGACGTGTTCACCTTTCAGCAGCGTGGTGTCGCCACTGTCGGTGATTTCCCATTTTTGCAGCATCTGGCGCACGATCACTTCGATATGTTTATCGTTGATCTTCACACCCTGCAGTCGATACACGTCCTGCACTTCGTCGATCATATAATTGGCCAGCGCCTCGACGCCCATAATCGCCAAAATATCATGCGGTGCTGGGTTGCCATCTAGAAGATAGTCGCCCTTTTGGATAAAGTCGCCTTCCTGCACCGGAATATGTTTGCCCTTCGGCACCATGTATTCCGCGTTATCCAGCGCCTCATCCGCAGGTTCGATGCTGATCCGACGCTTGTTCTTGTAGTCGCGACCAAAGCGAACATAGCCATCGATTTCTGCAATAATGGCGTGGTCTTTGGGGCGACGAGCCTCAAAGAGTTCAGCCACACGCGGCAGACCACCGGTGATGTCCTTGGTTTTGGCACCTTCACGTGGAATGCGTGCAACCACGTCACCGGCTTTGACTTCCTGTCCTTCTTCAACGGACAGAACCGCATCCACCGACATCATATAGGTGATCGGATTACCAGCATCATTGCGAACAGGTTCGCCATCCGCATCGACCAGAATAATTTCCGGCTTCAGCTCGTTGCCTTTGGGGGCCGTGCGCCAGTCGATCACGATCTTCTGGGTCATGCCAGTTGCTTCGTCCGTCTCGTCGCGCACCGCAAGGCCCGAAACCAGATCAACGTATTTAGCGACCCCGTCTTTCTCTGCAATAATCGGCAGAGTATAGGGATCCCATTCAAACAACTTGTCACCAAGCGCCACAGCCTGACCGTCCTTGACGGACAGCTTGGACCCATATCCCAACTTGTGGCTGGCACGAGTATCGCCATTGGCGTCCTGAATGGTCATCTTCATGTTCCGGCCCATAACAACGGTTTCACCCGAGGTATTGACCAGTGTCTGAGGCATCTCAAAGACAATTTTACCTTCATGGCTGGCCTCAAGGAACGATTGCTGTCCCGCTTGGGCAACGCCACCAATGTGGAACGTCCGCATGGTCAGCTGTGTCCCTGGCTCCCCGATCGACTGCGCCGCGATGATACCGACAGCCTCTCCAGAGTTGACCATTGTACCGCGTGCAAGGTCACGACCATAACACATGGCGCAAACGCCTTCTTCAGCCTCACAGGTCAACGGGCTGCGGATACGAGCCGAAGCAACGCTCGCGTCTTCGACGCTGTCCGCCATCCGTTCGTCGATCAACTGACCATTGGCAACAATTATCTCGTCAGTCCCTGGACGCAGGATATCCTCGGCCGCAACACGACCCAGCAACCGTTCACCCAAGGATGAGACTACTTCACCGTCATTAACCGCTGGTTCTGTGGTGATCGCCTTGTCAGTTCCACAATCGCGCATCCGCACAATACAGTCCTGCGCAACGTCCACCAGTCGCCGTGTCAGATAGCCCGAGTTCGCCGTTTTCAAGGCGGTGTCAGACAGACCTTTACGGGCACCGTGTGTCGAGTTGAAGTACTCAAGAACGCTCAGACCTTCTTTAAAGTTTGAGATGATCGGCGTTTCGATGATGTCTCCGTTCGGCTTGGCCATCAGGCCACGCATACCGCCCAGCTGTTTCATCTGAGTAACAGAGCCACGCGCACCAGAGTGCGCCATCATGTAAACCGAATTCGGCTCGAGTTCAGACCCGTTATCGTCTGTATTTGTGGCCGAAATCGCGCCCATCATGGCGTCGGTGACCCGATCGTTACATTTGGACCAGGCATCGACAACTTTGTTGTACTTTTCGCCCTGAGTAATCAGGCCGTCCATATACTGTTGTTCAAAGTCCTTCACGTAATCGCGGGTCTCATTCACGATTGGCCATTTGCTGTCAGGGATCAGCATGTCGTCTTTACCAAACGAAATACCGGCCTTGAACGCCTCGCGGAAGCCCATTGTCATGATTTGATCGCAGAAAATGACGCTCTCTTTTTGGCCACAGTACCGATACACGGTGTCAATGACCTGCTGCACTTCTTTCTTGCGCAGCAAGCGGTTGACCAGACTAAACGGAGCCTTTGAGTTCAGCGGCAAAAGCGCGCCCAACATAACCCGGCCAGGCGTGGTTTCAAAGCGTGTTTGAACCTCGTTGCCTTCTTCGTCAATCTGCGGAATCCGGGAGGTGATTTTTGAGTGCAGATGCACCTCACCCGCGTCCAGCGCGTGCTGGACCTCTTCGATCGAGGCAAAGATTTTACCTTCGCCGACCATGCCTTTACGCTCAAGCGTCACATAGTACAGACCCAGAATCATATCCTGCGACGGAACAATGATCGGCGCGCCGTTTGCGGGCGACAGAACGTTGTTGGTCGACATCATCAAAACACGCGCTTCCAACTGGGCTTCAAGGCTCAGTGGCACATGAACCGCCATTTGGTCACCGTCAAAGTCAGCGTTAAAGGCCGAACAGACCAGCGGGTGCAGCTGAATGGCCTTCCCTTCGATCAACACGGGTTCAAACGCCTGAATGCCAAGACGGTGCAAGGTCGGCGCACGGTTCAGCATGACAGGGTGTTCGCGAATGACTTCATCCAGAATATCCCAAACCTCGGGACGTTCCTTTTCAACCAGCTTTTTCGCCTGTTTCACGGTCGAGCTTAGGCCTTTGGCCTCAAGTCGGCTGTAGATAAACGGCTTGAACAGCTCTAGCGCCATCTTTTTCGGCAAACCACATTGATGCAGCTTCAGTTCCGGGCCGGTCACAATGACCGAACGACCCGAGAAATCGACGCGTTTGCCCAAAAGGTTCTGCCGGAACCGGCCTTGTTTGCCTTTCAGCATGTCAGACAGCGATTTCAGCGGACGCTTGTTGGCACCAGTGATGACACGACCACGACGGCCGTTGTCAAACAACGCATCCACAGATTCCTGCAACATCCGCTTTTCGTTACGCACGATGATATC
>PIVL01001153.1 GCA_003354145.1 Paracoccaceae bacterium | reverse complement strand
GGTCGTGATCGTGCAGTGCATCTGCCAGCGTGGCCGGCATCGCTCGCTCGCGAGTGCCGTGTGCATCGCGCGGGTGCTGGAGCAGCTCGGGGCAGCCGCAGTTCTGGTCGTACAGGATCGGCTGGACCGCCGAGGGCGAGGGCGCCTATGCGGCGACGCGCGGTGCGTGTGCTACACGGGGCCGTTGCTGCCCGATTGGGAGGTGCAGAACACGATGGGCGCGTGGCTGAACTGCATGGCGCGACAATCGCCGGCTCTCCCGCACATGGAGGTGGAGACCGACCACTGGCCGAGCGTGGCGCCGCCGGACACGGAGAGGGCGCAGCTCCTACGGATCTGAAGAGGAGCTCGACGCGGCGAGGTGAGCGGCGAGGGTGCGCCGGTCGTTCGCCGGGCGATCGGTACGGGCGGGCCGACGCGATGTGTGGACAGCATACTCCCGGATCACAGCCGGTGACAATTGCCGCGAGTATACGCGCAAGGGTCGCGGTACGTACGTGCGTGCGCGCCTCGCCTC
>PIVL01001152.1 GCA_003354145.1 Paracoccaceae bacterium | reverse complement strand
CCGATTTGGGCATCAACCGCGGCGCCATCCGTGGCATCGCAACCCAAGCAGCATACGGCAAATAAGAATTCGAATTCGGCTCAGGCTTTCCTCCCACTGATCTGATCCGAACCGCGCCCGTTCTCCTCCTCCCGGGGATTGGGCGCGCGCTAACTGCGGCGGCATCCATCTCCCGGATGCCGCCGTTTGTTGGACCAGATACCGCAAGTTGCTTCCTCGCCGACCGATGTCGGCTATGTCGAACAGATGACATCGCACCGTCTCATCACCGCATTCTGCCAGTTCAGCCATTCTCATCCGAGGCATGGCGTCTTGGGTTGGGCCAGCGAAAGCTCCAGCGCTTCTTGATCGTCACAATCGGGCTGAGTCATCCATTGTTTGGATGAAGGTCGACGCAGTGAATGTAATCAAGAAGTCAAACGACAGAGACCGGCCTGCCCGTAGCCAGAGATTCTGCCGCCGCATCGGCCAGCACCTGAGCACGCAGGCCATCCACGATATTGGGAGAGATAGGGGT
>PIVL01000202.1 GCA_003354145.1 Paracoccaceae bacterium | reverse complement strand
TAGTAGAAAATATTACCATACATCCACGCGCGCCCAATACACACCGCTCCTCGACCTTCCCTGTAACTCGCGTGTATCCAAGTCTAGTGTTATACGAGAAAAGAGCGATGAACGCTTGACCAACCGGTGGCGGCTTGCACTTTGCAAATTTCGAGAAAAAGCCCCTTGGAAAGAAGAGAGATGCTGCGTGCAGGACACCCTAAAATCACCCCAGACCGACGAGGTCACGCCGCTTTCGTCAGCCTTTCCATCGCTTGGCAATGCAGAATTTCTGTGGCGTGCGAATCATCTTGCGCCCTCGCCTTATCTGGAACATCTCCCTTTTCTTTTCTGGCTGGTGGCAGACATCCAGCCCAAGAAGGTTCTGACCCTGAACCTGAGCGATGGGGTCGCGCATTTTGCCGTATGCCAGACTATCGAACGGCGAGGTGGGCCTGCATTCTGTCGTGGGGTGCGGTTTGAAGCGCAGAAAGATGTAGATGAAAAAGCCGAAGAACACGCAGCCGTAAATCAATATAACGAAACCAACTACGCCGATTTTTCGGTCATCGAAAATCGGGATGAGTTGAGCGCGCACGAAGGTATTGAGACAGGGTCCATCGACCTTTTGCTCCTTGAGCAATTTCCATCGCATGCTCTTCTGGCTTTGTTTGAAGAACATTGGTTGTCGAAATTAGGTCGCCATGGGATCATGCTTATTCCCGGAACCTCGGACAAACCTCTGGATGAAGATGCGCAGGTTTGGATTGACGACTTGTGCGAGAAATACTCAAACATCAACTTCCTGCACGGGGGTGGTCTTGTTGCCGTTGTGATCGGTGATAAGCCCTCTGACCACCTGCAACATCTCATTCAGCTTGCCCACACAAATTCGAACCGTCGCCACATACAACATTTTTTTGAACGTATTGCCCAGCTTCACGCCCTTGAAATGGAACTCGGCAAGTCGATAGCGGTCGCAACGACGGCTGAACAGAATGCCCTGAACAACCGAAATTGGGCAATGCGGCTGCAAGGTGAAAAAGACGAACTGACAGATGCGTATGACTCCAGACACGAAGCGGCAGCCCGGTTCCAGGCTGAACTTTTTGACCGCTCGGAAGAGACTGTAAAGCTTCGCAAACAACTAGAGGCCGCCGAGCAGTTCAAGGCCGATCGATTTGAGGAAATAGCTGCGCTGACAATGGCCATGGAAAAACAGTCTAATGAGATAGTAGAGCTTCGCAGGCAACTTGAAACCCATCGCAAAGATACCGAGCGGCAGAAGGCTGATTAGCTCAAGAAGGTGGCCGCATTTCTGGAAAGCGGCGGTGCGGGCTGCGGCGTTTGGCAAGGCCACTCATGGCAGGATGATGTTTCGCTTGAGCAGGGCATCGCGCAGTTGGCTAAAGGCATCAGTGGCGCGGATCTCATCGAAGCTCACAGCGTCGCGTGTGACCTCGGAAAAATCTGGTTCCAGATCAGCCTGTGTGATCCCCGTTTGCATAGCTAGAAACCGCTGAGTGTCCTGTGCATAACGTTCCGTAATACGGTGTGCCATCTCAGGCGATACCAGCCCCCGTTTAGGGAACGGATCATATCGTGCCGCCACTCGCCGCACCTGGCGACTCGTTTCCAAAAAGGTCTTTTGGTCGGGCCGCTGAACTGAAGCCAGTGCACAAGTCGCAAAAGCAGAAGGCGATGCGTTAATATTTTTTTTGGGCATGTTCAGAGACACCTTCCCGGTGAGCTCCAGCGCCTCCATAAACTGTTCCACTGTGTTGCCGTGGCCCTGGCCCAGGAAATAGAAGCGGACGTTTTCGCGCCCCAACTGATTGACCCAGAAACTACCGTGATCGGCGAAGTTCATCACTTTCGAGATATTTTTCTCGAATGTTTTCGAGGCCAGAAAACCTGGAAAATCGATGGTGTATTTTCCGGTTTTTACTGCCTGAGTATAATGTGAGGCAATCCAGGACACGCGTGGGCGCAGGAACAGATGGACCACCACCTGGTCGAAACCGTCCCAAAGAAAGCTCAGATCAACCCGCTGGGCGGCGGCATTGAGCCCTTCGCCTGAAAGGATCACTTGCGGTGATGTACTTTCTGTAAGTGCGGTTCTCAACGTTGTCCCGGCAGTGTCGAGGTCGAAATCGGGATTAGAGTGTTTGAAAATGGTTTGGTTGGTAGACAGACTCATCAGAAACGGTGTCAGATTGCCTATCGGTCTGTCGATCGTCGACAGATAGTCGATGCCATGCTCAAGCAGCGTAGCACGGTGAAGCCGAAGAAAGCCCTGCAAGGCGCTTGAGCCGCATTTGGGCAATCCCACATGCAGATGCATTGCTCGCAACACTCTACCATCCCCTGATTTTCTAGTTATCTTGATTTTCACAGGTTTTTGTGACTCATTCAAGACCATGCCCAATGCGTTTCCAGTGAAAGATGAGGCATGGCTTAAACTCAAAACGCTTTAGAGAACCCGCTCCGAAACCCCTGTCATGTCAGGCCTCTTCCATCTATCTTGCTCGAATAAAGAAATTTTCCCATTTATCCAATGACATGAATGACAGTGAGATCATGGACCCATCCGAAGAGCCGGTGATGACCTTCCCGGAAGACGAAGCTGAATTTCTCAAAGAGACCTACGAGACCTCACGCGTCATCCTGGAATATGGGTCTGGGGGCTCTACGTTTCATGCCGCAAGACAACCAGGAAAATACGTGATGAGCGTTGAAAGCGACAGACTTTGGGCCACCAAACTTCAGCGCAAGATCGACGTGGAAGGTTCATGTTCCCCGGTGGTGATCTATTATTGTGACATCGGCCCGACAGCAGAATGGGGTCGCCCCGTTGATGAGACCCATTGGCGCTCGTTTAGCCATTATCCGACCCATATCTGGGCACAACCTTTCTTCAGAAACCCTGATCTTGTCCTCATCGATGGCCGGATGAGAGCCGCCTGTTTTGTGGCGACGTTCTTGCGGATCAAGAAACCCACCACCGTCTTGTTTGACGACTACATTGACCGTGACGCATATCGTGTGATTGAAAAACTGGCCTCTCCGGTCAAAAGCGTTGGACGGATGGCCAGGTTTCAGATTGAACCCGGAGATCGTGCCATATGGATGCATGATCTGTTTATGGATCTGGTCTCTGACATCACAATTGCGGGGAAGGAACATTACCCCTATTCCGCCCACACGGAACAAGGCTATCCTTTTTCAGTTGAAACAGAATGAACCGCCCCGGGCTTACTGGAGAGTAAAATTCTCCAAGGGTGGACCCTATGAGACAGAGAAAACCTACCCCGACTTACAGGGCAATTGCGTCCAGGCTTGGCTGTTCGCCTGATAGTTTACGGGCATGGTGTCGGCAGGATCGTGGGGTGACGGGTCTCTATATCCATGACGACCAGCTTTGTCCTAGATGCTTTAAACCAGGCAATTTGCCAACGCTGCGCGTCTAAATCCGGGATCGACCCGCCTGTTGGCAGCGTTGGGGACAGTTATGACAATGCACTGGCTGAAAGCACAGTTGGCTTATTCAAAACCGAAGTCATCAACTTCCTCGGCCCATGGAAAACAGTCGGCCGGGTCGAATGGGAACCCCTGAAATGGGTGAACTGGTACAACACCCAACGCCTACACAGCGCAATCGGATATGTCACGCCACAAGAAGCAGAGGAGGCCTTCTATGCAAACCTTAATTTCTTTGATAAAGTCGCCTAAATATTTAAAAAATACTCTCCGGTAAACCCGGCGCTATTCAGAATAATCTTTGTTGGATGTCATTTGACATCCGAGACCTGCAGATTGGATTTGTAAAAGAGCCAGAAGAAAACCAAACATTTATGCCAGAAATTAATCCCAATACACTTCAGAACATTTCAGATTCGGAGCTTTTTGATCCTGTCTGGTATGCAGATAAATATCAGGATGTGCGCATTCTTGGTATGGAACCCTGCGAGCATTTTTTGCGTTATGGTCGGCTTATGAAACGCTCTCCGGGGCCGGATTTCGATACCAGATTTTATCTGCGTACCTACGCTGATGCAGGTGCGAGTTCAGATAATCCGTTGATTCATTTTTTGAATTCTGAAGATCGTGCGCGCCGCCAGACAAGTGCTGAAAATCTATACGACCACATGCAAAGCCTTTCGCAATCAACACAAGACCATTGGTTACCGGGCAAAAAGTTTACGCAAAACCGTCCGATAATCTCGTATTGCATACCGGTTAAGGGACGGCTGGAAGATCTTAGCAACACGCTGAAGTTCAACCTGTCAGAGAATGAACGCTTCAGAGGGAAGGTCGAGTTTCTCATAATCGAATTTGACGCAGATACTGATGTTCTTAACTGGGTTACTGAGAATTTCCCGCAAGAGCTTTCTGATGGCTACCTTCGCGTTGTAAGTGACTTTGAAACACTGGATTCCTGGCATTTTGGCAGGGCCAAAAATGCGTTTAGGGCGCATATGCACGGGCTGGTATATTCGAGCCTTGACGCTGACAACTTTGTCACCGGCGAAGAGACGGAATTGCTTCTCGATCTGACCGAGAAATACCCCCTTGGGTTTATTTTTCACCATTTTAGCGGCGAATGGGGGGATGGCACCAGCGGTCGGCTCAGTCTGCCAGCTGCTGTTTATCGCCATGTGGGATACAATGAGAAATTATTGCCCCGGCAGTTTGACGAGATGGATATCATTCTCGGGGCATTGACCGAGCTTCCGGCCCTGCCCTTCATTGGGATAAATAAGGATCGGCATGTGTTTTTACTGCCAGGGAGTGCCAAATCCTATTTTGAGGGTGAAAAACTGCAAAACCGCAAGATCTTCATTGGCGATACGGCAACGTATCGGGTGGCACCGCTTAATCCACGAGGGGTCGGCTATACGGACAAAAATATCCTCTGGCGTGACATGGGGAACATCAATGCGGCCCTCAGTGGATATTGGCGCAGCTATTCTTCGGATCGTAAGCCAAAATATCTTGAGCGCATTGTAAAATATAAACACCGGCTGATTGAAAGCATGTCGCCGCGTGGGGTGATAGAGACGCTGTTTCAGATGCAAGAACTTGCTCCGTTTTCACGGATCACCAAATCCGACATTTGCATTATCGCTTGCGTGCACGATGAAGAGGTCTTTCTGCCTAAATTTGTCGATCATCACCGCAAGCTTGGTGCAACGCATTTTCTTTTCATCGATGACCACTCGGCCCATCCAGTGCGTGATCTTGATCTTGGGCCAAATGTTTTGGCTCTGCGCCCAAAGATTGGTGATTTCCGCACCTGCAAGACCCTGTGGATAGAGGGGCTTCTCAAAGCAGTTATTCCACAAGGGACCTGGGTGTGTACTCTGGATGCTGATGAGATGCTTCAAGTGCCCGAGCCTTTTGACAGCCTTCAGGCTGTTGCGCGCCAGTTGGAAGAGAATGGCAAGGACTTTGCAACATGCTTTCTTTTGGATATGTTGCCCGACCCGACCACCCCTGCCCATCTGCTGAGCGATGTGCAGCAAAACTTTGACACTATCTTTACATCGTTCTGTGACCATGACGCTGCACTGTCTGAAACCTATCGCAATCACCACTCTGTCAAATGGGGGTTTGGGCCACATGCAGACATGTCTTACCGCCTGGATGCGCGACACCATGCCTTTGGCACTTTTGACTCTTTGCGGAAACACTCGATGTTCAGGTATCGGCCAAAACGGCATCTGAACCAGGGATTTCACCAATTTCACTTCAGTGATGCCACATCGTCACCTGGCCACGACATCTGGGAAAATGCGCCGATCCTGCCGATCTTTCATTACAAGCTTGTTCGGCTGTTTTCAGACGCCATGCGAAAGAAGATGCTGAACAAGGCCAACGGATATCACGCCCGGACCAGCCAGAATATCAACGATATTTTTGGCGGAGGCGAAGATACTTCGCTTACCAAACTGGCCCAACTTTTGCCCTATCTGAGACCGGCCAAAGAGGCACGGGCGCATGATTTTTTTGACCGGCCCTGACAGCAGAATTGACCCGATCCTCCCCTGCCCACTTATTAATGGCTGCCTTGTGGGGCGGTCGGCACTTTGTTATGTGCACTGGCAATTATAAGGAGCCAGAATGCTCTAATCTGAGAGGACGCACAGGTGGATATTTGATTTCAGAATGGTCTTGCCCTGGCGCTCAGTCGCGTTGAAATTACAGACAAAATTACAGGTACGCTTATGTCAGAAAAGAATATTGCCATCGCCGGGATCGGATATGTGGGGCTGTCCAACGCTGTCCTGCTGGCTCAGCATAACACAGTCACGGCCGTGGATGTCGATGCCGCGCGGGTGGATCAGCTGAACGCCCGCCACAGCCCGATCGTCGACGATGAAATCGAGCAGTATTTGCGCGATCAACCGCTCGACCTGACGGCAACGACCGATGCGACAGCTGCCTATGCCGGCGCTGATTTCGTGATTGTGGCCACGCCGACAAATTACGATCCGATTGCGAATTTCTTTGATACCTCCACTGTCGAAAACGTGGTGCGCGCAGTCGTAGCGGTGAATGATCACGCAACGATCGTGATCAAATCAACTGTCCCTGTTGGCTTTACCGCCCGGCTTTCAGTCGAGATTGGCGGCGACCGCGTGATTTTTAGCCCCGAATTTCTGCGCGAGGGCATGGCATTGCATGACAACCTGCACCCATCGCGGATCATTGTCGGCGAACGATCAGCCCGGGCCGAGGTCTTTGCCGGTCTGCTGGCCCAGGGCGCGCTGGATACAGATATTCCGGTACTTTATACCGACGCGGCAGAGGCCGAAGCAATCAAGCTGTTTGCCAACACCTATCTTGCCATGCGAGTGGCTTATTTCAATGAGCTGGACAGCTATGCGATGTCCCATGGCATGGACAGCCGCCAGATCATCGAAGGGGTCAGCCTCGATCCGCGGATCGGGACGCATTACAACAATCCCTCTTTCGGCTATGGTGGCTATTGCCTGCCCAAAGACAGCAAGCAGTTGCTGGCCAATTATTCCGAAGTGCCGCAGAACATGATCCGCGCAATTGTCGATGCCAACCGGACCCGCAAGGATTTCATCGCCGAGCAGATCCTGGCCCGCGCGCCAAAATGTGTCGGGGTCTATCGGCTGGTGATGAAGGCCGGGTCGGATAATTTCCGCCAAAGCTCGATTCAGGGGGTGATGAAGCGGATCAAGGCCAAGGGCATCGAGGTCATCATCTATGAGCCCGAGATGCAGGACGAGAGTTTTTTCGGATCACGCGTGATGCACGATCTGTCAGCTTTCAAAGACCAGAGCGATGTCATCCTGGCCAACCGGAACACAAGCGACCTTGTCGATGTATCGGACAGGGTCTTTACGCGTGATCTGTTCGGATCTGACTAAAAGCGCAATCCGAAAAGTGGGCGCGGCTCTAAACGCCGCGGCCCATGTCAATGGCGGTTATCAAAAAGCCAATGAATGCTAACAAAGCTGTTGTTGCAACACATGCATGCATATACGTGGCCTTGTTGCATGGACCTCGAGAAGCCCGGAACTTGCCCTTTCCCATAGCTGTGGTCACACAACAGCCTCGAACTCCGGGCGTCCCAGTTCGGTCATTTCGTTGAGAATGTTCACGCCGATCCGGACTTCTGTTTTCTGGTTTGGAAGAGTCCGGGCTTTCAGCTTGGCTCCGATGACCGTCTTCCAGCGGCCCATTTGTGTTTCTGCGCGGCTACGCTGGTTATAGCCGCTGCTCACCTGCCAGGCCATGCGGCCTCGGTCGCGGATTTCAGCGATATGGCGATCCCGATGCGACGGATCAGAAGCCGATTGCGGGTCTGGCACCGCAGTGCAGGGCGGGGGGATGACAATCTCTACGGCCGCACCAAAACGCGATGTGAGAAGATCACTGGTCGGCGCACCCTCATAAGCCCCATCCGCCAGAAAACGGGTGACGGGGGCGTCAAACTGATCGAGAAGCCCGGGCAAAGCAGTTGGATCGCCGACGTCGTCCCGCGTCAGGTCTGCGCAAACAATCTCACCGCTGGCGAGGTCCAGCCCCAGGTGCAGTTTTCGCCATGATTTACGTTTCGCCTTCGCTTTATGCTTGTTGTTAAGCCATTCGCCTTCCCCGAAGATCTTCAACCCGGTGCTGTCCACCACCAGATGGATCGGCCCGGACCTCCGGATTCTGGGTTTCGTTGGAAGGTCCAGTCCCGAAGCTCGACGGGAGAGGGTCGAGAAACCCGGTACCGCGACATCCAGCCCCATAAGCCGTACCAGACCGCGCATGAATCCCTCTGTCTGGCGCAACGGCTGTTGATAGATCATACCCAGCGTCAGACACACCGAAATGGCCAGATCTGAATAAACCGGCTGGCCGCCTGGCGTCTTGCGCCGACTTGCGTTCCAGGCGTCCACATCATCCGCATTCAACCAAACCGTTACATTACCACGCTGGCGAAGACTTTCATTGTAGGCTGCCCAGTTCGTCACACGATACCGTCTCTTCGCAAACTTGTGGCGACGGGAAGCGTTAAACTTATGCGGCATCAAGACCATCCTGGTTGGCGAGCGAGAGCACCACATATCAGCATCGGGGTTATCCGTGATGGGGTGGATGCCTCCTCCCGACGGCATCATAGTGCCAATGTCCGCGGTCAAGGCCGCAAGATAACGGAGGAAGCATCCATGAAGGAAGTTACAATAATTGGTATTGACT
>PIVL01001151.1 GCA_003354145.1 Paracoccaceae bacterium | reverse complement strand
AAGCCTCGCTATTTACAGGCTTTTGGCTAGGCTGGGTGGGAAAAGCTCGGTTTTTTACGCACCAGATGCCCTCTCATAGGGGTGGGCCCCAAACTGCCGCCGAGTTGCGTTGGAGCCATTATTTGCGGCATTTTGGGCCACTTCAGCTCCAAAGCCTCGCTATTTACAGGCTTTTAGCTAGGCTGCATGGGGGGGAAAAGCTCGGTTTTTTACTTACCATTTTCCGCCACCTGCAGGCAGTTCAACAAAACATTGCCATTGGAAGTATTAGTGCTGAGACGTCCTGGCACCAAGGTCCAGTAGAGTACTTATCCAGCTATGTGCGAATATGGGGTGCGCACCTCCCATTATTGTTTTTTGGGGGATCTTTTTTTCATAGGGATTCCTTTTGCTTAAGGGCATCTTTTTATTTTCTTTGGATCATTTCTCATAGGGATTCCTTTTGCGTAAAGGGATTTTTATTTTTGTTGGGGATCATTTTTCATAGGGAATCCTTTTTAAAGGGCATCTGTTTATTG
>PIVL01000512.1 GCA_003354145.1 Paracoccaceae bacterium | reverse complement strand
CAATTCGATCTCAGGTTCCTGTGCGTAGGTCCTGTTGAACGCGCCCTGACCTAGCGGAACTGTTGTCATGAACCAAGCCCACTCGTAAAGTTGAAGCCTCGCCGGTTCATATCCGACGCTGGCAGGAAGAAGCCGTTCGGATCATCTGACGGTTCTGGCATTGATTGACGGTACTGCGACTTGAGCCGCTTCATGAGCCTCGCAAATGTCTGCGCTGTTTCGTTCGACACGCTGCGGCCATAGCGAGGCGCAAGACGTATGAACGTGGCTGCGGAAAGCAGGTCATCGTATAACGTAGGGAACGGACTGACGTCGTCGGCTGTCAGTGTAGAGACAAGTTGCCAGTCACTCAGGTCCGCCCGATAGAACAGGGTCTGACCGTCGAGGTTGCCCGGCGTGTCAGTGACCGTAAGAGCGCCTTTGACGAGACGGCCATTACCATCAATCGTCAGGTTATAGGTGTCAGCGTCTCCGATATTTGAGAGCTGTACCCGTGCGCCGTCTTCAGGATCTTGCGTCAAATAGATCGTGGTATCAGCGTTGAGGTTCGTAATGACCTGCACGTTAGCAGGCGGATACGGCCACTGGTCGCTTTTAAGCTGGGTTCCTTTGGGAAGGATAGGGAAGCGTGCGGGGACAGGTGACGTCTGAGACGGTGGCACCGGCCAGTCCATAGCGAACTCGCCAAGCTCAAAACCCAAAAGGCTTGAGATGAAGCGGTTAAGCAATGCCAAGCCTTCTGTGTCCTGACCAGTCGTGGTGACTGGTATTCCGGTAGTCGCGTCCAGGGGGACAAGGTTGCCCTCCCGGTACGCTTCTTTTACGGTTTCACTTGCTGTCATCTTCCAGCAGTTCCTTTACAGCCATCGCAATGGTCAGGTCGTCGTCGTCGTCATTGAACTCAACGCCGTCTTCCTTGAGAATTTCTTCACCCTCTTCGCGGGTCATCTTCATCTTCTTGAAGAGAGCTTTGGCAGCTTTATCGTCAGCCTTCTGATCTTTTTTAGGATCGACTTTCGGGGCTTCAGCTTCTGGTTCGCCGCCGCGAAACGCCACATCAAAACTGACGTACCCTTCAGGTACTTGGTCGCCTATAGAGATCAGCAGGTGTTCTTTAGTCTCAGCATGGTAAACCATGCGTGTACCTTTTCCTCGCGCCATAGTAGATTTTCCTCTCGGTTGGTTATTAGGGTCGAGAGCTGGAACCCTCGACCCATACTGATTACCGGCCATGCCGATTAAGTTCCGTTGACGCGAGAGCCAAGTTCACGTTGGAGGGCCTGCACACCGAAAACGGTATCCCAACGGTGAATATGGCGACCAGACGTGATATCCGAACCGCGCCAGTACCGGATGCCGATACCTGTTTGCGGGTCAGACACGAAGCTGGACGTGTCAGAGAACGGTGTACGCAGACGAGCCGATACCAGAGAGATCGCTTTCTTGTGGAAGGCGACGCGGACTGGGTAAGCTGTGGCACTTGGAGCAGTGTTGAACGTCACTACTGCATCGTCACCAGGAGCTGCGCTCACCGTTTGGAAAGCCGTGTTGACGAGTTCTTCGTCGGCTGCGATGCCTGAACCGGGATCAACTCCGTCAGACGTTCCAGGAACAATGATCGGAGGCGAGATCGTGACGGTTGCTGTAGTGCCAGAAACCACCTGGTTCGCTGTTGCGATAACCGTGAACTGCCTCAGATATGGAAGCACTTGTCGGCTACGGTTGTTGACCGCGAAGACGCCAGCAATAGTGAAGACAGCGCCTGGCTCGATTGTTTGAGCGTCTGTAAGACCCTTCAGGTCAAGTGTCTGGGTCATTGTCTTCAACACGTCGCGGTAGTTGACATTCTGGTCAGCACCATCAATCGCAATCACCTCGGTACGTGTACCCGGTGTGATGTACTGCGTGTTGTTGGACGCGAAGACGTCAACTTCAGACAGGATCGGGATACGTGTCCGTTCCAGAGCGGAACGGTTGACGTTCTGAATATCGCCGCCGATCAGTGAGCCGCGAATTTCTTCGCCGTCAGCAAAAGTGACAACTGAAGAAAGATCCGAGTTCGGAACACTTTGATCCATCAACTGCGTGTGGACCTTATTGAACTCAAGAGGTGAGCCAATCACGTTGCC
>PIVL01001150.1 GCA_003354145.1 Paracoccaceae bacterium | reverse complement strand
GTCCCTTTATATAGACCCTTATAGCACCTTATAGCTCCTTTATACCCCCTTTATAACCCCTTTATAGCACTTTTATAGCCCCTTATACCCCCTTATAGCCCCTTATAGCTCCTTTACAGCCCCTTATAGCACCTTATAGCCCCTTATAGATCCTTTATAGCCCCTTTATAATCCCTTATAGCCCCTTATAGCCCCTTATAACCCCTTATAGCCCCTTTATATAGCGCCTTATAGCCCCTTATAGCCCCTTTATATAGCCCCTTATAGCCCCCTTATAGCCCCTTATAGCCCCTTATAGCCCCTTGTAGCCTGCCTAGCCTACCATGCAACCTTCTGAGCCCAAAACATTGTTTTTTACAAGGAATTTGAACGATTTTAGAGTTTTCCCGAGACCCGAAACGGCACCCGTCAATTCAGCGACCGCCTCAGCGCCCCGAAACACAAAATGTTCAGTTATTCGTATAATGGCAACCCTAAAACACCCGGCTCGATGAGCTATGTCTTTTCCATCGATCAGA
>PIVL01001149.1 GCA_003354145.1 Paracoccaceae bacterium | reverse complement strand
GAAAAACAAGGGGCGGAAAATCAAGAGGTTAGTCCGATCGAGTCCTACACTAAGATACCAGTGGTGTTGTTTTCGATACGCCAAAGTCGCAAAATCATCGTAAATAGCGTCAAAATCGCCCATGCCGAAAAATGAACACCACTAGTACACGAGTTTCTGAGGTCCCCAAAAAACTCAAAAAAAAAGAACGGTTTTTGAAAAAAATGAGCCCCCTAGTAATTCGGATTTTCGCGAAAAAGTGACAAACAGGGAGCGCAAACACCCACCCGAAGGGTTGAATACCATTAGTACATGGGCCTACTCCTAAAACCGCGCAGCCCGAAGGCCCCGGGACAGAAACAAATTGAACAGCATTGGTATATGCGTGTGAGGTCGTGCGGCATCGGAGAAGGTGTATATCGCCATTGGTACGTGGGCGTTTCTGCGGCGAAGCGCGAAACCCACAGAGGGTTGACCAAAAACGCGTTAAAAGGGCCAAAATCGTCGCTATTTGCGTGCCTTGCTCGGAAAAACAAGGG
>PIVL01001148.1 GCA_003354145.1 Paracoccaceae bacterium | reverse complement strand
ATGATGCCGCCGTGGTTGTTATGTGCACCCGAGTCGCAGACGGAGGTGTGGACGCACTTGGAGAGCAACAACTGCATGCACTCCATCATGTCATGCTGCTGTCCGCCTCCAAAGGCAGCTGGGTCGTGCCGCGTGACCTGATACAGCAAGTCCAATGGAGCAAGGACGTCGAAGGCTTCCTCATCTCGTGAGTCATTTGCGTTCATCTGCTGCAGTGTTGCCCTTGTAGAGCCACACAGCACGCCTTGCTGCGGGCCGTTCAGCACCTCTGCCCTCAAGGGCCCACAATGCAAGATCATCTGTAAAGAGGCGTTCAGCCAACAGGTGTCGCCAACGTTCCTCAAACCAGTGAACGGTTGTTGACCAAGGCCGCTGGTTCCCAGAGGCAAGGAGCAGTATTCGGCAGCGTGCATGCCAAGGCGCTCCTTGAGCCATTGCAACTCAGGCTTCTCAGCGAAGGCACGAAACTGCAAGCATTCCTGCGCAGCTCTCTGAGTCAGAGGTTCTATGATAGCAGGCA
>PIVL01000511.1 GCA_003354145.1 Paracoccaceae bacterium | reverse complement strand
CTGGCCCCCGTCTGACAAGCCGTCATATGCGGCCTGTTAGCGTTAAATAGGCATATGCTGCTGTTGCACAATACAGGGATTGCGCAATGCTGCTATGCAGCATTTGCATGGGAGGATTATGTATCTGATCTTTGTTAGCCTGAGCCCGATCCGACGTTTTGCAAGCGTTTAGAATACACCCATGCTCAAGCCAGCGGCCATCGCCAACCCAAGTTCACGACACTGCGTAAGTTGCTTCTCAGGGATCGTTTTCTCTGCTAAAATCTCTTCTGCCGTCTGAGCATGGGTACAGATAATTAGAGGTGGTTGAACTTCTTTAAGACGCCACCCGCGTGCAATGCGTGCGATCTGTCGTACTGCGTTTTCACCGTCCGAGCCTGCGCAAACCATTTGGGCATATGGTCTTGCCTCTATACGGCCAAGAACTGGATAATAGCACCGATCAAAAAAGTCCTTCATGACACCAGCGATCGCTGCAAGATTCTCAGGTGCGCAAAATATGTATCCATCGGCCTTAAGAAGATCGTTAGGTCCGGCCTGATCGGCAGTCATGAGTATGGTCGGCGCTTCGTCCTCTGCTGCCAAAGCTGCGGCTTCGGCCATCTGCCGACTACCTCCTGTTTTCGAATGATAGACAATTAGAAGTTCAGCCATTTCCGCCCATTCTACTGCTTTCCTCGATTGGTAGCTATATCAGGTGCCCCTAGTTTCCTAGACACTTGCCTTGTTCAGTTTGAGCTGTCTTGTTTCATAGTCAACCGGCGACAGCATACCGTTGTTCGTGTGCTTACGGCTGGGGTTGTAGAACATCTCGATGTAGTCGAACACGTCCTGCCGTGCTGCAAGGCGCGCCAGCGTCACAGCTTCTTTTTTTGCGAATTATCAAGGTGGGTTTGTCCCATTCTGTCTCAAATCTTGCGAGATTGGTCGCATCTTCTCGCGATTTTGGGTCGGAACTACAGTTACAATATACGCGTACTCAAGATTCAAAATACGATAAAAAGGAACCTTGCCGTGATCCTCTATCCAATGATTGAACTACTTGATGGCCGATGCGTAAGCTTATTTCGTGGCCGGATCGAAGAACCTCAGGTCTGGCATGTGGATGTGGTAGAAAAGGCCAAAGGTTTCGCTAAGTCTGGCGCGGAATGGCTGCAGATCACCGATTTTGATGCCATGTCAGGCGATGAACGTAACGCGGATCTCATCCGCGAGATTATCCTGACGGCGGGCATTCCGGTGCAATTGGGTGGCGGCTTTCGAAGCTTGGAGCGCATCTCCGAGTGGATCGACAATGGTGCCGGGCGCATCATCGTAGGCACACTGGCCTTGCATGAACCCGATCTAGTCAAAGAGGCGGCAAAACTTTACCCCGATCAAATCGTACTCGCGGTTGATGTCTATGAAGGCTTTGTGGTCAGCGATGGTTGGCGACAGAAAAGCGCCTTTGCTCCTTCGGCTTTCCTCAAAGCATTCGCCAATGATCCGTTCGCCGCGGTCATCGTGACCGATATCGGTGCAGACATAGGGGATGCCGAAGACAGCATTGCCTTGATCACGCAACTGGCCAGCGAAGCGCGAACTCCGGTGATCGCGAGGGGCTTGACACGCACACTCGATGACCTGTCGCGCCTGAAATACGTGCCGTTTGTATCGGGGGCGTTGATCGGACGCGCCCTGTTCGATCATAGCATTGATTTCGAGGCAGCCTTAGAGGTCGTCCAACCCGAGATCGGGGTCCGCGCTGAGTTCATTTGAGACATTCGTGTCGGATTAACGATCTAGGAAGCCTCACTTGAGTGGGCGGCATTTGTGCACTTGCAGCGAACAGCAGAAAAGTACCTACGTTGCCGACTTTAGTTCAGATCGTAGCGAAGATCAGCAAAGGACGCACAATGTCGAAGCCAACCTTGACCAGCTTTCTCAATATTGTCCCTGTGTGATGGATAATCCTCTGGGCCTGCCATCTACGGGTCGTCTCGACAGGACGGCGACGGCGTCCTTCTGCTGACTGCAATCTAGTGAATGTACTGCACTGGGCGAGGTGTGGACAGTGTGGCCATTTGAGTGAGGAAACTCTGTAACATTTGGCGTTACCTGTATATGTTTCGTCAGGTTTGCCCTTGGTGGTGAGCAA
>PIVL01001147.1 GCA_003354145.1 Paracoccaceae bacterium | reverse complement strand
CCTGCTGTTTCTCCTGGTGCTATGGCTGCACCTCAAGGAGGAATATAAAATGGGAAAATTTGGTAGAGCACTTGCAGGAGGTATTGCCGGAGCAGCCGGAGCAACAGGAGAAGTTTTTGCCGATAGGATGAAAGCAACTGAGTCTGATCGTAAACAACAAGTTTTAGAAAAACGAAACAAGACATTGGCAAGATTTCAACAGGACTTAAATCTTGAAAGGGACCAAAGTCAGGCAGGGCGAGCTGCTGGGGTTAGGGAAGAAAAGAGAGAATATCAAAAAGGTGAACAGGCACAAAGGTTTGAAGAAAAAAAAGAGCTTCTTGGTATGCAATTAGAGGGGCAAAAAGAAATCTCTACAATGACTGATGCTCGATGGGCTGCTCGTTATGGTGAAAAAGCTCCAAAACCTAAGACTCCAGCAGAGCAGAAAATGCTAAAAGAGCAGGCATTAAATGACCTTAGAGCTAGTACTTCTGCTCTTGGTGGTTTCTATAATGAACAAACTAACGATATCGGGATT
>PIVL01000201.1 GCA_003354145.1 Paracoccaceae bacterium | reverse complement strand
GGCGGCAATATTCAGATCACGAATCCGCGCGTCACCTTCAAGATGGCCAGCCGCTTTGATAACAGCAGATCGTGCCTGTTCCAGTTCGATCAAAAGATCCGAAAACCGGTGCGCCAAGGCTTGAAACGTACCAATTGGACGACCAAACTGTTTGCGTGTCATCAGGTATTCTCGGGTCAGTTCGGTGGCAGTTTCCATCGCGCCCATCGCCTCGGCAGTCAGAGCGACATTGGCCGCCGCTATTTGCGTTTCGATGGCCTCAAACGCACCCCCGGCTGTACCCAAACGGGCAGAACCTGGCAGGCGCACGTCATCCAGCGTCACCTCGGCAGCGCGTCCGCCGCTCAGCAATGGATAGCCCTGCAAGGTCAGGCCAGATGCGTCTGCAGGCACCAGAAACAGCGATATGCCGTTCGCGTCATCGACTGCGCCGGATTCACGAGCGGATACCAACAGTAACCCAGCAGCCTCAGCGTTCACGACAACCGCTTTGCGCCCATTCAGAACGATATCACCACCGTCAAGTTTGGCGGTGGTCTCTACCCGGTTCAGATCATAGCGGCTTGTCGGTTCACCATGGGCAAACGCCAGATGCAACGTGCCCGCAATCACATCCTCAACCAGCGATTGTTGTTTCTCGTTCCCAAGGGCCGCAATCAATCCGCCGCCCAGAATGCCAGTGTCCAAAAACGGCTCAACCACGCCTGCGCGGCCCAGTTCTTCAAACACTGTTGAAATGTCGAACCCAGCGCCGCCAAAGCCGCCCTGTTCTTCGGTGAACAAGGCACCAATGATGCCCAGCTCGGCCATTTCCGTCCAGATTTCACTGCTCAGGCCGACGTCACTGTCGATAATCGCGTTACGCGTGGTTGTCGTGTAGCGATCCGCAAGAAAGCGGCGCAACGTGTCTTGCAGCATTTGCCGCTCTTCGGTCAGGTCAAAATTCATGACTTCAGCCCCCCATCTTTACTTTGGCAATGATGCCGCGCTGAATCTCGTTTGATCCGCCGAAAATCGACAATTTGCGATTGTTGAAATACTGTGCTGCTACAGGTCCGGCATAATCCGGTCCGATGGGCGCGTTATCGCCCTCGACCGCTTCGGACACAAACGGCATCGCGTATGGACCTGCTGCGCGTCGCGCCAGATCGTTGATTTCCTGGCGGATAATCGTGCCTTTCACCTTAAGCATCGACGCCTCGACCCCCGGAGCCTGCCCCACGGCGGCCTTGGAAATTATCCGCAAGTTAGTGGTAGACATCGCCATCAGATCAATTTCGACCTGCGCGACGCGCGCCGCAAACAGCGCATTTTGCATCAACGTACGCCCACCGGAAACTTCGGTTTTGGCCGCACGTTTTACCGCTGCCAAACCTGCTTGCGAGAACCCAACCCCAGCGATGTTCGTGCGCTCATGCGTCAGCAAGTATTTGGCATAGGTCCAGCCTTTGTCTTCTTCGCCGACAAGATTTTCCACCGGGACGCGTACATCGGTGAACCAGACTTCGTTCACTTCGGCAGATCCATCCAACAGGATGATCGGGCGTACTTCGATGCCCGGTGTGTCCATGTCGATCAGCAGGAAACTGATGCCTTCTTGATTTTTGACTTCGGTGTTGGTGCGCACCAGGCAGAAGATCATGTTGGCGTGCTGGCCCAGCGTCGTCCAGGTTTTTTGCCCGTTCACTACGTAATGATCGCCGTCCCGCACCGCGCGGGTTTTCAGCGATGCCAAATCGGACCCGGCACCGGGTTCGGAATAACCCTGACACCACCAATCGTCACCTGCAAGGATGCGCGGCAAGTAATAGTCGTTCTGCTCCTTGGAACCAAACTTTTGCAACACTGGAGCCAGCATCGAAAGACCAAACGGCATGATACGCGGAGCGCTGGCAAAGGCGCATTCTTCTTCAAAGATATGGCGCTGCACGGCATTCCATTCGCAGCCACCATATTCGGCTGGCCAGTTCGGAGCCAACCAACCCTGTTCGTTCAGAATGGAATGCCATTGTTCCTGTCCGGCTTTGCCCAATTCCTGACCTGTGCGGATTTTGTCCGACATTTCTTTGGGTAGCTTATCGGCGAGAAATGTTTTCACCTCATCGCGAAAGGCCTGTTCTTCGGCGGAAAAACTCAGATCCATTTCAGTCTCCGTTCGTTGGAATTGTTCATGACGAAGCCTGTTTGTTGAGATCGTCAAATGTACGGCCTTCAGCAACCAACTGCTCAAGCAGCGGCGCCGGTTGCCAGAAATAAGGGTCTTTTTCGGCATAGGCCTGTATATCGGCCAGCAGCGCAGGCAATCCTTGAAGATCGGCCCATTTCAGTGGCCCACCGTAATAGCGTGGGAAGCCATAGCCAAACAGGAACGTCATATCTACGTCCAAAGGTCGGCGAGCGATCCCTTCGCCCACCACACGCGCGGCTTCGTTCACCATCGCAGCCATATAGCGGCGCACGATATCCGCATCGGTGAAATCTTGCGGTGTAATCCCCAGTTCGGCACGCTCTGCCGTGATCAGATCCATCACTTCAGCGTTCGGTACGCCACCGCGTTTGCCGCCGGAATAGTCATAATAGCCCTTACCGGTTTTCTGGCCGAAATGCCCGGCTTCGCAAATCTGGTCGATGTATTTCGGCACCCGTTCCCGTGCATCCCGTGTCGGAGCAAGCCGCTTGCGCATGGCCCAGCCGATATCCAGACCAGCCAGATCAGCCACCGCATAGGGCCCCATGGCAAATCCGAAATCTGTCAGTGCTTTGTCAATCTGATAGGGGCTGGCCCCATCCAAAATCATATGATCGGCAGCAGCACGGTAATGACGCAAAATCCGGTTGCCGATAAAGCCGTCACATACCCCGGCGCGCACCGAAATTTTGCCCATCTTCTTGCCCAAAGCAAACGCCGTCGCCACAACATCAGGCGCTGTGTCATCAGCAACAACAACTTCAAGCAGTTTCATCACATGGGCTGGTGAGAAGAAATGTAACCCAATCACGTCTTTAGGGCGCGAAGTCGAGGTTGCGATTTCATTGACGTCCAGATAAGACGTGTTCGTAGCCAGAACCGCACCGGGCTTACAGGCTGCATCCAGTTTGGCGAACACGTCCTTTTTGACTGACATCTCTTCAAACACGGCCTCGACAACCAGATCAACATCGCCCAGCGCTGAGTAATCCGTCGACAGTGCCAGCGCCTTGCCGGTCATCGCATCGTATTTTTCGGCGGTGATCTTGCCGCGTTTCAGCGCACCGGTCAGATTGCTTTCGATCCGCCCGCGCGCCGCTTCGGCGGCTTCAGCATTCATCTCAATCAGGGTAACGTCCAGCCCGGCAAGCAGGGCCGATGTGGCGATCCCTGCCCCCATGGTTCCGCCACCGATCACGCCGATGGCCGCAACAGGTCGTGGCTCAACACCTTTAAGTTCCGGTAACTTGCTTACCGCGCGTTCCGAAAAAAACGAATGAATCAAACCTTGTCGCTGATCGGTCGCCATCAGCTCCATAAATAATTCACGTTCCCGCTTCATGCCTTCTGCAAACGGTAATTCAACCGAGGCCTGAACCGCCCGCATCGCCACTGCGGGGGAAATCTGGCCGCGGCCCTTTTTCAGAATAGTTTCGTACAGTGCATCAAAATCCAGTGCCTCAGAGGCTGGCAATTCGCTGGTCACCCGCCGCGGCGCGCCCTGCTCTAATAGTTCCCGCACATAGTTCAGACCATTTTCCAGAGGTGACCCATCGTTGATTTTGTCGATTACTCCCAACTCCAGCGCCTCGGCTGCGCCCACATGGCGCCCGGTCGTAATCATGTCCAATGCTGCCTGCGTACCGATCAGTCTTGGCAGGCGTTGCGTGCCCCCTGCACCGGGTAGAATACCCAACAGCACCTCGGGCAGCCCCACCTTTGCGGACGCCACCGCCACGCGATAGTGCGTCGACATTGCCACCTCAAGCCCGCCACCAAGAGCGGTGCCATGCATCGAGGACACCACCAACAACGGAGAGGATTCGATGCGTTCGCAGACTGCGGTCAGTAACGGTTCGCGAGGGGGTTTGCCAAACTCGCGAATATCTGCACCGGCGAAATAAGTCCGGCCGTCGCCATAGATCAGCACGGCGCGAGCGCCATCAGCCTCGGCCTGTTCGATCCCTGCAACCAGCCCGATCCGCACGTCATAACCAAGCGCGTTCACCGGGGGATTTTGCGCCTTTAGCACAGCGATATCGCCCTGCAACTCATACTCTACGGCATTGCTCATCTGGGTATTCCTTATCCTTGCGTCCTCAAATTCAGAGCCCTTGTCCCAAGTCTTACCCGCCCGGGCCCAAGGGGCAAACCCGGATCAAAGCACAACGGCTCTAACCTAACGTCATTCGTCTGAATGTGGGGTCAAATTTAGCCGGTTGGCAACCCGGCCAACTCAAGGCCTTCGTAGACCTTACTGACATCACCATGCCCCTCAAACACCATCAAATCCATGCGCTGACGCATCGAAAAATCCGGATTGATTTGCATCACCTTTTGCCAGATCCTCTTTGCCTCATCAATTTCACCAAGATGTCCCAAAACTGACGCCAACATCGCCCGCGCGTTATCGGTATCCGGGGACAGAATTATTCGTTGCCGGAATGTCATTGCAGCGGTTTCCATATTGCCCAGCAATAAGTGTGCAATCCCCAGGAACTGCAAAATTTGATGTGCAAAACCCGGATCCAGACGCATGGCGCGTTCCAAATCAGCAAGCGCATCCCGAGGTCGCCCAGAAAACATCGTTACTTCAGCCCGGTTAAGCAATGCATGCGCATTATTCGGATTGATTGACAACGCCTTTTTGCTTGCTGCCAGGGCCTTTTCATAATCATTCTGAAAACGCAGCACGAATCCGAGCGACGCGTAAAATTCGGCTACATTCGGCGCCAGGCCGATCGCAATTGTGGCATGTTCCACTGCCCTGGCCAAAACTGTGTCGTCATCTTCCTCAGCCCAACGGTTGAGCATACTCACGCACCAGAGTATCGCCAACAAACTATGGGCCCGGGCAAAGTTCGGATCAATTTCCAGGGCTCGCTGCCCATTGGCAATACCCTGAAGAGTCGTTTCGCGCGTCGCATTGGCACCGGTCAAAAAGTTTCGGCCCCGCAAATAGTGATCATGTGCTTCGATATTCGTAGTGCCAGAGTCCAGAATGTTGGATTTTTCCTCAGGTGTCAGCTGCACCTTGAGTGCCGTGACAATCTCAAGCGTCACCTCGTCCTGAACCGCAAAAATATCGGTCAAATCCCGATCATAGCGATCTGCCCATAAATGGCCGCCAGTGTTCGTGTCAATCAACTGCGCGGTGATACGCACCCGATTGCCAGCACGGCGAACGCTGCCTTCCAGCACAGCCCCGACACCCAATTCGCGCCCAACGACCCGCAGGTCCGGAGACTGGCCCTTATAGGCAAAGCTCGAATTGCGCGCGATGACCAAGAGCCCTGACACTTTGGACAGATCGGTGATGATATCCTCGCTAATGCCGTCGGAAAAATACTCTTGCTCAGCGTCGCCCGACATATTGTCAAACGGCAGAACTGCAACAGATGGCTGTTCTTCAGTTGCAATAGATTCCGGCTCAAGTTGCAACGGTTTGGTCAACGGACCCGCATCATCCGGGTGCCAGTGCCAGACCTTCAGCGGACGATCAATGTTCTTGACCTGAACCTCTCCGCCGGCCCTGAACGTCACATCCGTACGGCCCGCCACGCTTTCATTGACGATCAGAGACACGCACATGCCGCCGGGTTTTGCCAAAGGTTCAAGCCGCGCCGCGATGTTGACGCCGTCGCCATAAATGTCGTCATCCTGAATGATGACGTCACCCAGATTGATACCGATCCGCAAAATGATATTCGGATCGGCCGATTGCTGGATTTCCGCTGCGCAATTGACTGCATCCACGACGCTTGAAAACTCGACAAGCGTACCGTCGCCCATCAATTTGACGATCCGGCCCCGGTGCCGGGCAACCGCCGGATTGAACTGCGTTTCGCGATGCCGGGTCAACGCTGCCAATGTGCCGGCCTCGTCTTCGGCCATCAGCCGGGAATAGCCGACTACATCTGCTGCCAATATGGCAGCCAAACGTCGGTTTGTTTGGACGTTATCCATGGCTTCTGTTTGTACTGGAAAGCCACCAACGTTGCTAGAGTTGGTTAGGTTTGCCTGATTTGACGGTTCCAGTGGCAACCCAAGCGTCAAATATTTCTAAGGCCCGATCGCAAAATTCAGCATCGTTTATGTGGCAATCCAGAACACTCAGATCAACATTAGCCGGGCATTTCACCGTGATCTCATCACAAAACGCAGCCAACCCTTTGGCATCGTGCAATTCTGCACCAGGCCTGTCCCACTCATTCCCACCTTGGGTGGGCAGCAGGAACGCCACCGGAGCCGCTGCAGTTTCCAGTTTGTCGCACATGGTACATGCCACTAATCGCCGCTCGTCAGAATTCAGAACCGCCGACGTCAGCAGACGGTTATGTGCGTGAAGTGGCCGATCCGCAAAATGCGCGGGGATCGGCTGCCATCCGACCAGATCAACAAGATCATAGCACCCCGGAGCCACGATCTGAGGGGTCCCCGTCAGGCCCGCATTGGTCATCCGGTCCGCACCTGCAGATAGCCCGCCAAAAAGGTGATTTGATACCTCTTGTGGTGCGAAATCAAACACGCAAGCAAACGCACCTTCTGCGGCCAGTGCCTCAAACGCGCGCCCCCCCATGCCGGTGGCGTGAAATACAGCGACTTCAAAACCACGCGCTTCAAGGGCGGGCTTCAAAGTCACCATGTATCGCAAAACGGTCTTACCGAATGACGTCATGCCAATCAGTGGGCGCTGCCGGGTTGGAGCCTCAACCGCCCGCGCCGCGCCAAGAACCGCGCCAGCCGCTTGTGACAGCGATGCTTTGCAGACTGAGTTCAACCCATACAGCCCGCCGGCCCACAGGATCATCTGAATGTCCGCCGCCATGCGGTCGGGCGGCATGATCGGTGAAAACGCCACAGTCGAGACAACGTATTTTGGCACACCCACAGGAAGGGCCGCACATAGGTCCAGCGCCAGATCGGTGCCCATCGACCCGCCCAGCACAATCACCCCGTCGATCCGTCCAGCGTCACTTAACGCCCGTGCTTTGGCGGCGGCCCCTTTGGCCATGATCTGCATGGCGACGTTTTCATCCCCGCTGTCGATTGCGGTTTGGATCGAACTGCCACCGGCCTTGGCTACGTCGTGCTTGCTAACATCAGTGGGCCGCGAGGGATTGCCCAAGACACTAACATCCATGCTGAACACAGCGCCGCCCTGCCCGCAGATCACATCGGACAGATAATGCAGTTCGTCGTCTTTGGTGTCATAGGTACCTACAACAAGGATGGTTTTCAGATCGCTCATAGCTGAATCCATGCGGTTTTGAGATCGGTGTATTTGTCCAGCGCATGCAGCGATTTGTCGTGACCATTGCCCGATTGCCCAACGCCGCCCAAAGGAACCGTATTGTCTGTGCCACCATAGGTGTTCACATGCACCACCCCGGCCCGTATCCCCGCAACCATCCGGTGCGCACGCGACAGGTCGGACGTCCAAACTGCCGCTGCCAAACCGAAATCCGTGGCGTTGGCCAACGCGAGCGCTTCGGCTTCGGTTTCAAAGGGGGTGACGGCCAGCACGGGGCCGAACACTTCGCGCTGAAACAGAGCCGCATCCCTGGTGACGCCAGTGACAATTGTCGGGGCCATATAGGTACCGCCGGTTTCGCGCAGGATGCGCGCACCGCCGCTGACAACGCGGCCCCCTTCGGCGCGGGCCATATCGACAAAGGACAGGTTGCGACGCAGCTGGGTCTCGGAATTCACCGCACCTATCTGAGTGCCTGATGCCAAAGGGTCACCAACACGCAGGGCCTCGGCCTGATCTATCAGTTTGGCAACAAATTCATCGTGAATTGACGCATGCACCAACAGCCGGGACCCGGCCACACAGACCTGACCTGAATTGCGGAAAATGCCAGCAGCTGACACCTTGGCGGCCTGCGTCAGATCCGGCGCATCCGCGAACACGATGTTTGGCGATTTGCCGCCCAGTTCAAGAAAAACCCGTTTCAGATTGGACTGAGCTGACGCCTCGAGCAACCGCCGCCCCGTCGCGCCTGATCCGGTGAACGTCAACACGTCAACCCCACCAGACAGCGCCAATGCCGCCCCGGTTTCAACGCCTGAACCTGTGACCACGTTAAGCACTCCATCCGGCAACCCGGCCTCTGCCGCGATCTCGGCCAGTCGCAACAATGACAACGAAGCCGTTTCGGCAGGCTTCAGCACCACGGAATTGCCGACAGCCAGCGCGGGGGCCAGTTTCCACGCGCCAATCATCAAAGGGAAATTCCACGGCACAATCGCTGCAACCACACCCACTGGCACCCGGTGCACCAAACCCAACACGTTCGGGGCAGTTGGTGCGACCTCTCCGGCCACCTTGTCGATGGCTTCGCCGTAATAGCGGAATGTCATTGCTGCCGACCCTGCCTCGGCCTTTAGCGCCATCGCCAATTCGGTGCCATTGTCGCGAACACCCAACACCGTCAGGGCAAGCGCGTCGGCTTCGATCCGGTCGGCGATGTCAAACAATACCTTCTTGCGCGCTGCAGGCGCCAGCCCCGACCAGCGCCCATCCTCATAGGCTGCACGCGCCGAAGCTACTGCGCGATCCACATCTGCTGTGCTGGC
>PIVL01000510.1 GCA_003354145.1 Paracoccaceae bacterium | reverse complement strand
CGCGCCTCCTCCCAGAATGAACAACGGCTTTTGCGCCACATTCAACAACGACGCCACTGATGCCACATCCGGCAGGCTGGTCCGTATCCGTGTGGCAGGCATGTTTGGTGCCGGCGGTTCATCCGCGTCCGCCTCAAGCATCGCGATCGGCACCTGAATGTGTTTTGGTCGTGGACGAGCAGTTTCAAACTCGTCCAGCGCGCGATCAACCAACTGATAGGCGGCCGCAGCATCCGGAGCGGTTTTGGACCAGTCGCATACAGTTGCAGCCGCAATTTCCTGATCCAGCATCTGGTGCAGCTGACCGGCTTTACCAACAGTGTCATCCAGACAGGACGACAACACCAGCATTGACACGCTGTCGCTATAGGCCTGCCCCATTGGCGTCATGATGTTGCAAACACCGGGCCCGGTGATGACATAGGCAACACCCGGTTTGCCTGACGCGCGCGCGTAACCATCGGCCATGAACCCGGCACCTTGTTCATGGCGCGCCAGAACGTGGGTAATTCCGGCCTCTTCGATACCGCGATACATCTCTTGATTATGCACGCCTGGAATGCCGAAAATCACATCAACCCCACGATCTTTAAGCATATGGGAAATTTGCGCGCCCAAGGGGCGACGTGCAGTAAAGGAAGACATTCAAGCTCTCCAGAATTGTAGTGTAAGAATGGCGTAGACCGACAAAATCTCAAGACGCCCCACCAGCATAGCGGTGACCAACATCCATTTGGCGGTATCGTTGACCCCGGCATAGTTGCCTGCAGGTCCGATTTGATCCCCAAGTCCCGGACCGATATTGGCCAACGTCGCCGCAGCCCCGGAAACTGAGGTGGTGATATCCAGCCCGGTCATGCCCAACCCAACCGATACAAGGCCAAGCGTCACCAGAAAAAATACAAAGAACGACATGACCGAGTTCAGAACATCCGGCCCCACGGGCCGCCCGGCAAAGCGCGGTGTAAACACGCCATGGGGTGATCGGATCCGCTGGAGCTGTGCTTTGATCGAGGTGAACAACAACTGATAGCGAAAGATTTTGATCGAACAGGCGGTGGACCCGGCGCAGCCACCGATGAGGCCAATAAAAAACAACATGGTAACCGGAAAACCGCCCCAGTGCATGTAATCAGCGCTGGCAAAACCGGTTCCGGTCATCAGCGAGACCGTATTGAACAACGTCTTTCGAAACCCCTCTTCGCCGGTGTTGCTGGTCTGGGTCATGTTCCACAATGTCAGCAACAGAACCAACACCAGCGCAGTCGCAAAAAAGGCGCGTATCTGGCTGTCTTTGAGCAGTGGATTGGCATAGCCCGACAACATCTGCACATAGCGCACAAACGGCAGCGCCGCCAAAAGCATGAACACCACAGCGACGTATTCCACCCCGGCCGAGAAACCGCCAAATGAGGCGTCATAATTGGCGAATCCACCCGTGGCCACGGTTGTCATCGCATGAACCGTGGCGTCAAAGGGCGTCATCCCCATCGCCAGATAGCTGAACGAACAGACCATGGTCAGGGTCACATAAATGACCGATATGCGGCTGGAAATTTCGGTGGCGCGGGGCAGGATTTTACCAAAGGTATCAAAGCCTTCGGATCGGAAAATCTGCATCCCGCCAACGCGCAGTTCCGGTAGAAACACCATGGCCACAACAATGATACCAATGCCGCCCAGCCATTGCAGAACGCCCCGCCAAAGCAGGATGCCGCGCGGTAGCTCTTCAAGCCCATCCAACACGGTCGCTCCGGTGGTGGTTAACCCCGACATCGACTCAAAAAATGCGTCAACAAAGCTTAGATCGGTATCACCATGAATGAATGGCAAGGCTCCGAAAATCGGCAACGTCAGCCAGACGCCTGTGGTCAACAGGAAGGTTTGTTGAATGGTCAGCCCCTGCTTGACCCCGTTTGAGCAACTAAGCGCAATAAGCCCGCCGGTCAGCATGGTTATGACGCCGCTTTTAAGAAAAGCCCGCCAATGGCCCTCGCCTTCGGCCAGATCAACCAGCAACGGCAAAACCATTGTGGCACCAAGAATGGTGACCAACAGGCCGATGACATATCCAACTGGTCGTATATCCAACATGGACGCAGGGTTGGCCTGCAGGCGTTAAACTGTCAAGCCAAGCGCGACAAATGGCA
>PIVL01001146.1 GCA_003354145.1 Paracoccaceae bacterium | reverse complement strand
ATCGCATCCAGACGACGGCGATCATCAGCGGTGACGGTAAATGAAATGGTTTTGTCGCAAAGCATTCACTCGGCTGAAGAAGGGTCTTCCGTGGATACAGTTATGCTGCGAGGGCGGCGAACTGTTTGAAAGGTGATACTCCGGTTTGGTCTAACTGGCCTTTGCGGATCATGTGCGCAGTTTCGATCCCGGCTAACGTGGCGGCCGCAGAGTGGAAAGCCTTGAAACCGAGCATTGGCCGAGTGACCCGCTTGATGAAACGATGATCCTGTTCGACGATATTATTGAGATATTTGGGCTGAACGATGCCGATGATCTGGCCAGCTCCCGTGAATTTAAGGATGACGTTTAGACTTTGCAGACCAGCCAAATTGGCACCGCTCTTGTCGATCACAATGCGGTCCGGGACACCGTTGGTGCCAACAGCACGCTTAAAGAACCTTCGTGCTGCGGCGGTATCACGTCGCTCGGACAGCATGAAATCAAGGGTTTGACCATCGCGATCGACAGCGCGGTACAGATA
>PIVL01000200.1 GCA_003354145.1 Paracoccaceae bacterium | reverse complement strand
GTCAGATAGATCAGGCTTAGATGCTTTAAGCCTAAAATACCTACGGAGACTCCCCCATGACTGACTTTGCCGCCACCAAAGCGATGTTCAATCTACCTGATGGATTGGTCTATCTCGATGGTAACTCGCTTGGGGCTCTGCCCAAGGCCGCAACTGCCCGCGTTTCAGAAATGATGACCAAGGAATGGGGCGAGCGGCTGATTACGAGTTGGAACCTGTCTGGCTGGATGGCGCAACCAATGACTTTGGGCGACCGTATTGGCGGGCTGATCGGGGCCGAGCCGGGTCATGTGGCAGTAGGCGATACGCTTTCGATCAAAGTCTATCAGGCACTGGCGGCCGCATTGGATTTGCGCCCGGATCGGCGGGTGATCCTGTCCGATAGCGGTAACTTTCCCACTGATCTGTATATGGCCGAGGGCCTTCTGAAAACGCTGGGAAAAGGCCATGAGTTGCGCGTTGTCGCCCCCGAGGACGTGGCCGACAACCTGACCGAAGACGTCGCTGTTCTGATGTTGACCGAAGTGGATTACCGCACAGGCCGACTGCATGACATGGCCGACCTTACCACCAAAGCCCACGCCGTGGGCGCGCTGACGCTTTGGGATCTGGCCCATACCGCAGGGGCGTTGCCCGTTGATGTCGCAGGCTGCAACGCAGATTTCGCGGTTGGCTGCACCTATAAATACCTCAATGGCGGCCCCGGCGCGCCGGCCTTTGTTTACGTCGCTCCTCGTCATGCGGATGCCGTTGCACCGGCCCTTTCTGGCTGGCAGGGCCACACAGCCCCCTTTGCCTTTGATCTGGATTATCGCCCGGCCAGCGGTGTCGAACGGATGCGTGTTGGCACCCCACCGGTCATCCAGATGGCAGCTCTTGAGACTGCAATGGACATCTGGGACATGGCCGACATGACCGATGTGCGCGCCCGGTCCATCGAACTGACCGATCTTTTCATCAGTGAAATCGAGGCCACCTGTCCGATGCTGACGCTTGCCAGTCCACGCGATGGTCTACATCGCGGCAGTCAGGTTTCGTTTAGATTTGAGCATGGTTATGCCGCGATGCAGGCTATCATCGCCGAAGGCGTGGTTGGCGATTTCCGAGCACCGGACTTGCTACGATTTGGCTTTACACCGCTCTATACTGACGAAGGTGACGTTCGCACTGCGGTGACAAGAATTGCCCGCGTGATGAACGATAAGCTATGGGATCGCCCGGAGTACAAAATCCAGAAAGCGGTAACATGACCCCCACCCTGCGCCGTTACGAACCAGAAGATTGCGCCGCCTGCTGGCTGCTGTTTTATCGCGCGGTTCAGATCGGCGCCGCCGAGTTCTATGATCAGTCCCAGCGCGATGTCTGGTGCGCCGCGCCGCCAGACCCAAGCCCCGAACGCAACGCCCGTCTGGCGGATGCAACCACATGGCTGGCCGAAGATAACGGCCGCCTGGTCGGATTCATGTCACTTGAGGCGGATGGCCATCTGGACATGGCGTTTGTTGATCCTGACTATATGGGACTGGGTGTCGCGCGCGCACTGCATGATCGTCTGATGCAATCCGCCCGCGACGCCGGACTGACCCAGCTTAATACCGAAGCCAGCCCAGTGGCGGAACACTTTTTCTCACGTCAGGGTTGGCAGATGGTTGCCCCCGATACAGTTGTAAGAGACGGCGTCTCCCTACCCCGATATCTGATGCAGATAACCCTAGAGGAACAACCATGACTGAACCATATGATCCGGCCCGCGAAGGCGCGCAAATGTCGTTTGACGGACGCATGTCCTATGGCGACTATCTGGGACTTGAGCATCTGCTAAACGCGCAGAACCCGCTGTCAGATGCCCATGACGAGATGTTGTTCATTATCCAGCATCAGGCTTCAGAGTTATGGATGCGGCTGGTCATTCACGAACTGACTGCGGCGCGCACCCAATTGCTGTCTGCTGATGCTCGCCCGGCCTTTAAAATGCTGGCCCGTGTGTCGCGCATATTTGAGCAGCTCAATAATGCCTGGGACGTTTTGCGTACGATGACACCCAGCGACTACACTGCGTTTCGCGACTCACTTGGCCAAAGCTCGGGCTTTCAGTCGCATCAATACCGGCAAATCGAATTCATGCTGGGCAATCGAAATGCGGCAATGTTGCGCCCACACGCGCATCGACCAAATGTGACGGCCCTGCTGGAAGCGGAACTGAAACAACCATCGCTCTATGACGTGGCTTTGCGTGCGCTAAACAATGCGGTGCCCCTGCCCGCAGAAGTCCTGAACCGCGATTTGTCGGCTCCTTATGAAGAAAGCGACGCGGTTACCGAGGCTTGGATCACCGTCTATCGCGACCCTCAGCAATACTGGACGCTTTATGAGCTGGCCGAAAAGCTGGTGGATGTAGAGGATTATTTCCGCCGCTGGCGTTTCAACCACGCCACCACGGTGGAACGCGTTATCGGTTTCAAACGCGGGACTGGTGGCACCGGTGGTGTCAGCTATTTGAAACGGATGCTGGCGGTTGAACTATTTCCCGAACTTTGGCACCTGCGCACTGACCTTTAAGCCCGCATTCCCCAGGTAAAGTGCAGAATTTCCCGCGATGATGGCCAGTAATATGTTGTATTTCAACATGTTAATTGAGCTGAAGGCGGTAGGTTATGGATCACGCTGGACAGGGACAGTTCGGTCAGCCCGCCCCACGGCGCAGAACCAGACCGTGTTGATCGACCGCGCGGGGCTATCCTGAGTTTTTCGGGGCCAATATTTCCTTCCGGCGATGTTTACGACGACTTCGGGGTCGCTTACGGCTGGGGGCGAAATAGTACGTTTAGCTCGCCCAGCCCTGTCCGTAAGAGGTTGGTGTACCATTCGTCACTGCATGCCTCGAAAATCCGCATAAAAACAAGCCTCTGCGTGCGTCATTTAGATGGTACGGTTTTAGGGGGCTAAGACGACAATATCACCTGAATAACCATGATGTATCGAAATAGTACGCACCCCGCATTTGGTGCGCCATTTTTTACATGAACTACCGGAATTCCAGACTATGCTAGTCGCATAAAGTGGTGTCTGTTGAACGAACCATTTGGCCAGTTTCATGGTCAGCCCATCAAAGCTATCGGAGTGAGTATTGAATTTTCGTTCAGTGGTTAGGACATCAATCTTCGGAATGGCATTAGCTTTTTCGGCCCAAGGTTGCGCACAGCAGGTCGGAGAATATCAGGTTTCCTCGGAAGATCGCCAACCAATTGATATTCGGCGCGGGATGAGCACCTTTGCTCATTTTTGTTATGGAACTGCTCCGTCATTTGACAACCTTGAAGACGAAGCATTGTCTGGCAACTTCAACCTTATGCCAAACGGATGGTTGGAACACTCGAACTATGAATTAAGTATGGTTGTGCGCGACTACGAAAACTATAAGAACTGTCAATTCATATTCGTATCAGATCAATCCGTGAAAGAATTTGAAGAGTCAATGAAATACCCATTTAAAGCAAAAGAGATACCAAAAGCGGAAAGTCCCAAGCTGTATCGTTCGGATGCCGCAGCAAAGGCACTTGAAAGCTTCATAAATAGAACTTTTGTTAGCAAAACTACTTTTGATGGTGACGTGCCTGCGGTTTTTTATGGGTACATCCTTAATTCCCCAAGCAATAGCGTGGGTAAGAACTCATTCGCCTTATTCCTGTACGTAGAAAAAAAGTGAGGACTTCCTTGCCCCATCTGGACTCCGCCAGGGAACTGGTTGTTTGGATTGTCTAATTTTAACCCGCATTCCCTAGGAAAATTAAAGAATTCGCACCTCTGGCAGCCAGTAACGTGTTATATATCAGCATGTTAATGGGGCTGGAGGCGGCGGATCATGGGCCACCTGGAGGGTGCAAGGGAAACGGGTGATATCAGGCTCGGTTTTGACCGTCGCATGCGGGTGGAATTTCATGGATCATAGATCAGTTCAGACGGCGGATTGCTGCTGTTGCGGGAACTGGACGAAGTCCTCGGCCTGCACGACATCGAAGGTGAATTTCTAAGAGACACACGAACCGGTCACAACCGTCTGCACTCCCTGATCGGCCTGCTGCGTCAGTCGGTCTTCGGTCGGTTGGCCGGATATGAGGATGTGAATGATGCGGATCGACTGGCGCTCGATCCAGTGATGCGGCAGGTCGTTGGCGGGCGTGCCGTTGACGCCAGGGCCGCCTCGGCAAGCCAGATGGGACGGTTCGAGACCGAGGCGCTGGCGGCCATCCATCGGCTGCGCGCACCGCCGGTCCCGACGTGACCGCGTCAGCGATGAAATCTGAACGAAAGTGGCTCGACAGGTCCGCGCAAACGGGTGTTGATCAGACCGAAAGCCGTGCCAACCCCACCGCCAAGACCGGAAATCACGCTCACCTCGCGCGTCAGATCCCCAGACATTGGTACTGCGTGCCCAAGAGGCTTGATAGCTGCGCAAAATGGTGTCAACGTGACAGGGACCGCGTTCTACTTGGGGAATGTCGGCTAAAGGTTCCGCCATGAAAAGGCTCTGTTCACAATTGCAGTCTTGACGGTGGGCTATTTGGTCGTCGCCGTCTGGTGGACCCGTCCGACCCCACTGTTTGTCCCTCCGGTTACACTTGCAGATGCCGTCGAAAAGTTGGAGGATTGGCCCCTCTTGTCTTATGATTATCCCGGCTCTCATGTGATGGTGGAGCCACTGCCCGGCACGTCATTTATGACGGGCAGCGGTAGATACTACAACGAAGAACGGCCCCACAGCGCGATCGGAAATAAGTCCCCGATCATGCTGATAAAATCAGAAGATGAAACCAGCCCACCAATCTGATCAAAGCCGGGGAAATCTAGACCCAGGTGGTCCAAGGTTGGGGGCAAGTGCACCAGCGCAAGAAGGCTTTGCTGTCTTTTGACGGTCAGCATCTTAGCAACATCCAAAAAATCCATAACGAGGTGGTCGAGTTGCTTACCGCCGCAACCGATTACGACAAGTCTCGGAACTTGAGCCAATAGTGAGTTTGATCATGACCGGTTTTGCATTGCCACCAAGACATTTGCTGAAAGAAGAATTTATGTTAAGATCAGCCGGTTTTCTGCAGTTGCAGGTCATTTTTGTGCGCCGCCCAATTATGAACCGCCTCGCCAAATGCCTCAAACAACACCCGTGAAACCGGATCGTTTGCCGCATTCCATTCCGGGTGCCACTGCACTGACAATGTGAACCCCGGCGCGTCGCGCACATAGATCGCTTCGGGCGTGCCGTCAGGGGCATGACCATCAATGACAATGCGCTCTCCGGGAACCTTGATCCCCTGCCCGTGTAATGTGTTGGTCAACACCTCGGTTGCGCCAAAGACATCGTGAAACGGGCCGCCCTGTTCAACCTTCACAACGTGGCGCAGTTCAAACTTTTCTTCCAACGTACCATCAGGCGGCATGCGATGATTGTCCCGCCCCGGCAATTCGCAGATTTCCGGGTAAAGTGAGCCACCCATCGCCACGTTCACGTCCTGAAAACCGCGGCAGACGCCTAGAAACGGCAATCCAAGATCAACACAATTGCGTACCAGAGGCAGCACGATGGCATCGCGTGCCCGGTCAAAATCACCATAGGCCTTGGTGGCGGTCTCGCCATATTCTTCGGGATGCACATTGGCCCGTGCACCGGTCAGCAAAAAGCCATCAAAGGTTTCGATCAGTTCGTCAACCGACATATACCGAGGGTCGGTCGGGATCACGACCGGCAGGCAGTTGGCCACATTCGCCACCGCATCCGAATTCATCGCCCCGCCCGTATGGGTGGGGTACTGATCGTTCATCAGATAAGCGTTACCGATAATACCAACGAGAGGGCGCGCCATGATCATACCTGTCTATTTAAGTTCCACCTCAGAATAGAACGGCATCTCTCACCCTGCAATAGCGCACACCTCGCGCCAAAGCGCAGCCGCGTGTGACTTGGCGCACAGCTTTACGCGGGTCAGATTTCGCCGACCAAGCCCGCCGCTTCGATCCCGGCGAGGGCAGCGGTCGCATCATATTCCGAAGTATCACCGGTCACTCCAACCGCACCAATCACCACGCCTTTTTTGTCACGTATCAGGACGCCACCGGGAACAGGTACAAACTGCCCACCAAAAAGACCGTTCACAGCCCCTATAAATAAGGCTGCTGCCTGGCCCGCGCCATCTGCGCCGTACCTGCCAGTCCAAGCATGACCGAACCGTAAGCTTTGCCATGCGCCACCGGTTCCCGTATAAGGAGATCAGTAGCAATAACTGAACGAAAGCGGCTTTACAGGTCTGACCAAACGGGTGTTGATCAGACCGAAAGCTTGATCAAACCGGTCGCTGAGGACAGAAAGCACCCTTGGTTCGCGTGCAAGACGCCCAAACAACGGTACAGCGGGCCCAAAAAGCTTTACCGGGGGTCAAAACAGCGCCAAGATGCAGCGAAAGGCTCTCTACTTGGGGAATGTCGGTTGAATTTTTCGAGCTCCTGAAGCAATCTTTATTGGGAAATAGATTCGTGATAAAAAAATAGTGATTTTTGCAGTAATCTTGCTAACTACAGGAATAGTATACACCTACATTAACTTAAAATCTGTAAATAGAGAACAATTCCTCGATTATAATAAAATTTGGCTAGAGGTGGGTGAGGTTGATACCCTCTTATTGCCCGCAATGAAATTTATATCAAACCCAAAAGCGAAAAAAGTTTGCAGCTTTGGACCCTACAGCGAATTTAGTTCCATTAAAGGAAGAGACGAGCAAAAAATGATGAAAGATGTTGATATCTTCCCAGTTGGGGAAGGTAATGCTATTTTAGTCTATTTTGACGAAAAATCTGACGTTATTGGAAAAGACGTATTGTGGCTGAACAAAGGGAAAACGCGTTGGTTTGCTCCCGCTGAACCATCGGATCGATTTTGCTTAGATTTGGACCAGGCGAATATCCGTATCGTAAATCAAAAGGATTATTTGCAACTTAGACTCGAGTAAAATCGAACATCAAATTGGTGGAAGGACCTTTCAATGGGTGTTGGTGACGACCTACTTGCGAAATATAATGCAGACTAAATACCCACGGAAGAACGTTAGGGGGCCGTCACCTCCCTCTTATCCGGCCTGCATCCACACGCCAGACTGTGACTTTAGCTCAAGTCGGCGCATATGCAAAACCGGCTCGGTATATCCGGAAGGTTGCATTCGCCCCTTGAACACCAGATCACAAGCCGCCTGAAAGGCAAACCCATCAAAACCCGGTGCCATTGGTCGATAACTTGCATCGCCAGCGTTCTGACCATCCACAACCGCAGCCATCTTGCGCATCGCGGACATGACCTGTGTCTCGTCAACAATGCCGTGATGCAGCCAATTGGCAAGTGCCTGGCTGGAAATCCGGCAAGTGGCGCGGTCTTCCATCAGGCCGACATTGTGGATGTCCGGCACTTTTGAGCAGCCTACACCCTGATCAATCCAGCGCACCACATAGCCCAGAATCCCCTGCGCGTTGTTTTCGATCTCCTGGGTGATCTCGTCCTCACTCAAACTGCGACCACCCAGCAGTGGAATGGTCAACAGATCATCAAGCGATCCGCGCGCACCTCCGGCCGCTATTTCGTCCTGACGCGCCATCACATCCACCTTGTGATAATGGGTGGCATGCAACGTCGCCGCCGTTGGTGACGGCACCCAGGCACAAGTTGCGCCTGCCTGTGGATGGCCGATTTTGGCTTCAAGCATATCAGCCATCAGATCCGGCATCGCCCACATGCCCTTGCCAATCTGGGCACGACCTTTCAGCCCGCAGGCCAGACCGATATCTACATTGCGGTCTTCATACGAGGTAATCCAGGGCGTGGATTTCATCTCGCCTTTGGGCAACATTGGCCCAGCTTCCATCGATGTGAAAATCTCGTCACCAGTCCGGTCCAGAAATCCGGTATTGATAAACGCAACGCGCCTCTTGGCAGCACGGATGCATTCCTTGAGGTTTGCACTGACGCGGCGTTCTTCGTCCATGATGCCGAGTTTGACGGTGTCTTGCGGCAGGCCAAGAATGTCCTCGACCATGCTGAAAATCTTGTCAGTAAATGCAACCTCATCCGGGCCATGCATCTTTGGTTTGACGACATAGACGGAACCGGTAACAGAATTGCCGCCCTCGCGTTTGAGATCATGCATGGCGATCAAAGTCGTGACCAGGGCATCCATCAGCCCTTCGCCAATTTCCAGCCCGTCGCGGTCCAGAATAGCCGGGTTGGTCATCAGATGTCCGACATTGCGCACCAGCATCAAGGACCGCCCCTTCAGCGTCGCCTCTGCCCCTGTTGGGTCAAGATAAGCAATATCACCCGCCAGTTTACGCACAAAGCTGTGCCCGTCCTTGGTCAATTCTTCGGTCAGATCACCCTGCATCAGACCCAGCCAATTGTCATAAGCAACAATTTTGTCTTCGGCGTCCACCGTGGCAACACTGTCTTCGCAATCCATGATCGTGGTCAAAGCTGCCTCTAGGCGCACGTCGGAAATTCCTGCCGGATCAATCCGCCCGATATCGCTGTTTGCATCCAGCATAACCTGAATATGAAGGCCATTGTTGTTCAGCATCACAAATGCGGGCGCGTCAGCGTCACCTCCGAACCCTGTGAACCGCGCCGCGTCCGCCAGCGCCGGAACCAGTGCTTTGTCAACAACGCTCACCCCGGATACATCGGCCCAACTGCCCGTCGCCAATGGCACCGCATCATCCAGAAAGGACTTGGCCCAGGCAATCACCCGCGCGCCGCGCGCCTCGTCATAGCCACCAGCGCCAGGT